>JABCSP010000261.1 GCA_018238825.1 Candidatus Thorarchaeota archaeon
ATTGAGTGCGGCATTGAGGTCTCTATCAATCATCAACCCACACTCTTCACGTTCATATTCTCTCTCAGAAAGAGATAGTTCCTTCTTCTTATGTCCACAACTCGAACATCTCTTTGATGAAGGAAACGTTCTTTTTGCAACATCGAGTTTTGAGCCGTACCACTGGCATTTGTATTCCAGTTGTCTTCTAAACTCATAGAACCCCACATCTGCTATCGCCCTTGACAACCTTCGGTTCTTCATCATTCCTGACACACATAAGTTTTCGATCACTATCCTGCTGTGGTTTTTGGCAAGATAGGTCGTCAACTTGTGAAGTGTATCCTGTCGAACATTGAAGATTTCTAGGTGCATCCTGGCAAGTCTGAGCTTGGCCTTCTCTCTGTTCTTACTTCCTTTCTTCTTTCGTGACAAACTCTTTGATAATTTCCTTAACTTCTTGATCCGTCTTCCCAAAGCTCGCGGATTTGAGAATGTAGTCCCATCTGAAAGTGTTGCCAGTGTCTTTATTCCCAAGTCTACGCCTACTGCATAACTGACAATGGGCTTCGGGTCTTCTATCTCCTCTTCCACAGTGACCGACACAAACCACCGGTCTTCTCTTCGCTTCACTGTAACTGATAGTATCCGTCCTTTGAAATACTGCTTTCTCTTCTCCTTGATCCTTATCTTTCCGAGCCTCGGAAGCTGTATCTTTCGCCCTTCAAACCTAATTGTTCCAGTCAGTCTGAAACTGTCATTTACACCTTTGCTCTTGAACTTCGGAAATCCAATTTGCTTTCCTTCCTTCAATCCTCTTTGGAAGTTCTTGAACGCTTGACCAAGGTTTCTAAGAGCTTCTTGGGGGGCACACTTGGAACATTGGTACATCCATGGGAATTGTGATTTCTTCAAACTGTTCAGAAGTTTGTGCTGTTTCATGGGGTTTGTGAAGCGGTCATTCCCTTGATTACTCTTGTACAATTTGATTCTGTGATCAAGCCCCCAGTTATAGGCAAAACGAGCGACTCCGGCATGTTGAAGAAGGGAGCTTCTCTGCACGTTGTTGGGGTCGAGTTCGTAGCGATAGGCTTTATGAATCAACATTGAAGTCAACATGTAATGAGGATGGAGAGTTATAAGCCCATACAAGATTCAAGATAGGTTTTGGTCCTTGACTGAGAGTTATACAAATTCTGGTTCGTATCTTCAAACACGCGTCCCTATTCTAGACCAAGATTCTATTGCATTAAATGTTGTCGCTTTATCTTTTGATTATTGCACTATCTTTAGAAGAGATTGTACAAGTTATTGAATCATGAAAGAAGCGATTCAAGATGCATGGCCAGAGGCTGCAACATACTGCTGGGGCTGTGGCAAGAACAACACCCATGGTCTCCAATTGAAGAGTTACTGGGAGGATGAAGAGACCGTTGCTACATTCATACCTCAAGAACATCATCTTGCTTTCCCAGGAATTCTCAATGGAGGCATCATAGCTACAATTATCGATTGTCATGGGACTGGTACTGCACATGCAGCAGCGCGAAAGATGGCAAATGCAGATGAAAACATCATCTACGTAACGGCTTCACTTTTTGTGAAGTTCAGGAAGCCTACCCCCTTGGATAAACCCGTAACATTGAGGGCTCGCGTAAAAGAGGTTGATGGTAATAGGATCACAGTTTCTTGCTCTCTTTACTCTGGAGATACTATTTGTGCTACCGGAGAAGTTGTAACTGTTGGCGTTAACTCTAGTGAATTCCTCAAGTAATTTTCATGAAATGGATTATCCATGGCAAAGCTCTATGAAGCACAATTATCATTAAATGTAGGATCAGTATGTTTTGACCTATGAGCAATCCAGACGATTATAATGAATTTACACTGGAAGCCTTCGATTATTTTTATGCTGGCCAATTTGCTGAAGCCGAAGAGAAGTTCAGAACTGCGATTGCTCATAGTTCTACTAATGCAGTAGCTTGGATGGGTTATCATAGGACTCTAGCCAAGCTTGGAAAGGATACAGATGCTCGAAGTGCGATACAGAGATCTCTTGAGATAAATTCGAATGACTCTGAGGCGTGGTTCTGTCTTGCATCTTTTCTGGATGAAAAAAACTTGGAGACCTCAACTGCGCTTGACGCATATCACCGTGGTCTTGAATTAGCCCCCGAAGAAGGGGAAAAGTGGAGGGAACTTGCAATTCTGTATAAGAAATCTGGCAATCTTCCAAAGTCTGAGGAGGTAATCCGAAGGGCACTAGAGCTTAGTCCCGACAACCAGCTTCATCTCATTATTCTGGAGTGGAATCTACGGCTTCAAGGTCGTATCGACGAGGCTGATAACATCAAGGCACAAATTGAAACTATTGATGCTGAAGAAAAACGTCGTCAGGAAGAATTTGACAGAGAGATAGACGAGGCAGAAAGAGATGCCATGATTATTAACTTGGATGACTGTGATGGGTTACCGAAAGAAGAAAAGGCGGAGTCAGATGATGGACCTCTGATACCAAATCCTCCTCTTAAGACCAATATATCTGGTTTCTTTGATGAAGATGTAGAAGAATTTGAAGGTAGTCTATTCGGAAACGTTGACGATGAAGACTCCAAAGATACATCAAAATCTGATAAGAATGATGCAGATGAAATAGATGCTGCTCTTGCTTTTGAATTGTTTGGCCCTGATGATGATGATGAAGAATCTGAAGATTAATCTGAATAAGCATAATTCATAATATTCCCAAGTAACTCGAGAAATCTAGGTTCAACTTTGCTCGTAGAAAAGAGATAATAATGGAAAAAACGTCAACAGATTCAATGCCTAAATATTCAATGCCTAAATACTTCAAAAATATAAGGATGAAACAATTATTCTCCGACCTTGGGATAGAAGTGACCAAGGAGAATACAGAGCGGATCGATGAAGTCATTCATGATATGCTTAGTGTAGACTATCCAAATAGTGCAGCAACTTGGAAAATGGTTCGTAAGAAGCTCGATGGTGAAGACCCTGAGGGATTCAAACATAGACTCAAAACTGCACTTGATAGACTAGATTTGTAATTTGGATTTAGGTATACTTTGGAAGGATTTCCACTAGTTGTTCGATACTATAAACTACCTCTCCTCGTGCCTCGATAGCTCCTAGAACGTACTGATTTTTGTACATCCTCCCTGCTCCTTTTCTTCTACTCCTGATGTCAGTGTACAAACCAATTACAGGAATATTGGAGCCATAAGCAACTCCTATCTCACATGCAACTCCACCGTCAATGGGAAACTGATCAAGACAGGCTACTATAGCATCGCATGACTGGAGTTCATCCGTATCAACTCTGAATATCTCTTCGTTGGTGGGGTCTGCATCTCCACTGAAGGCTTCCTGTGGGAGGAAGATAGAATATCCTGCAGCACGAACTTTGGCAACTGCGATTTCATTGAACTTCCTATCTGCGTCAGAAAATAGGGCATTAGCCCAGTACAGTTTTTTTCCCATTTAATCACACCCAGACTTTCTCAAGTATCCTTAAGGCATTCTTTCCAATAATCTTTGCAATCTCTTCATCAGAATACCCGTTCTTAACCATCCAACGAACAACATTGTGTATAGCTTCAGTTGGATTCTCTAATCCTTTCACATACTTGGGAAGGTCCTTTACTTCCAGATCTTCCTTCTGCGTTGGACGAGGATAGTGCCCCAGTCCCGCCTTGATCATTCGCTCATCATAGAGTTCGTAGAGACCTACATGATCGCCATAAAGTGTATCAGGACCACATCCAACATGGTCAATTCCCATGAGGTCCACACAATATTCGAGATGCTTCATGTAGGTATCAATCGATGGAACCGGGTCTTCATTAGTTGCAGTGTATCCTGGAGCCGCTTCAATACCAATAACTCCACCAATCTCTGCCAGTGCTTGAAGAACATCATCGGGAACCATCCTCTTAATTGTGTGAACTGTCTGAGACCCTGCATGTGTAATTACGATTGGTTTCTTGCTTGCTTCAATTGCATCCCGTGCAGTCTGATCACTCACATGACTGACATCTACAAGCATTCCGACCTTGTTCATTCTAATGACTGCATCATATCCAAAGTCAGTCAATCCTCCATCTCGCATCTCATCCAATCCAGTACCAAGCATGTTCGATTCGCTGTAAACGAGACCCATCGATCTTATTCCAAATCCATA
>JABCSP010000262.1 GCA_018238825.1 Candidatus Thorarchaeota archaeon
TCAGAGATTCCATCAGACACAATTGCTTTTGCATCATCAGTCCCCATTCGAATTATTGCTTCATGCTTAATTTCGTACATGCATGCATCGAATTCCCTTGATTGAAGAAATGACCTAATTGGACCAATCAGAAAATTCGCTGATAGCTCATCAGTGAGATTGTGACTCCCAAGTTCACTTACGCTCCTGTTAAAATTTAGAAGTACTGATTCAGAGTCGAAGGGAATTTTCTTTGCAATTAGATTAAGGAATGTACGATATTCCTTTTTTCTGATGAGATGGATGTGCTGTTGAAATTCATTTTCAAAAGCTGCAACTACTAGTCCAATGCCTGGGATTGAGAGTTTGTGTCTTTTGTCACGACTGAATAGGACATCTTCCTCTTCTGAATAGAACTGCAAATGAATCAGATATTTCACCATTAGCTCTATTTGGTCAGTCATATCTACTCTCCAAAAATTTTCTACACAATTCTGCATATATCCCTACTTATGGAGTTTTGTTATTATCAACTAAAATATATTCTGCGGAGAAAAAAAGAATGAGGGTAGCTCATTAAATGAGCTACTTCATTGTCAAAGCCATTACAGCCTTCTGAGCATGCATACGATTCTCAGCCTGGTCGAAAGCAATAGACTGTGGACCATCGAGAACTGAGTTAGAAACCTCAAAGCCTCTATCTGCAGGAAGACAGTGCATATACAATGACTTAGGTCCTGCAATCTTCATCTTCTCGTCATCGCAAATCCAGTGCTTGTTCTTATCGAACACAACTTGTGCTTTGTCAAGTTCAGCTTTATCATTGAATGGTGGCATGAATTCCTTGCAAGTCCAAGCCTTCGGATATACTACATGAGCACCCTCGAAAGCTTCGTCCATATCATTGATAATTTCAAAGGATGCATCGTTCTCTTCTGACATGACCTTGCATTTCTTAATGATCTCGTCATCAAGTTCCATTCCCTTAGGATGAGCAAGCACAGTTTCGCAACCCATCTTGGTAGCAGCAATAATCGCGCTTTGTGGGACTGCAAGAGGTTTGTGAACTGATGGGGAATATGCCCATGACATGACAAATTTGACATCTTTGAAGGTACCAAATTTCTCTTTCACTGTCATGACATCCGCAAGTCCTTGACATGGATGGTAGATATCGTCTTCCATGTTAATTACCGGAATGTGGCTCCAATGGGCGAAGTTACGAATTACTTCATTTGCACGACCATATTGCCAGCCAACGGGATCTCCGTAACAACGAATTGCAATAGCATGACCCATTCGAGCGAGAACACGTGCTACATCTGAAACGCGTTCTGTTGAATAGGCTTGTTCATCTCCTTCAAGGGCTGGTGCGTATATTTTGCTGGGGTCAAGAAAGTGTGCGTGACCACCGAGCTGTGTCATACCAGCTTCGAAAGAGTTGCGAGTGCGCAGGCTCTGATTATAGAAGATCATGAATAGCGTCTTCGCATCGAGAAGCTTGTGAGGTTCACCCATAGCGAATTTTCGCTTCAGGTCTAGTGCAACCTCGAGGAGGGTCTCGATTTCCTCCTTTGAATAATCTAGCAAGGTTATGAAATCCTTGCCTCGAAAGGTTTCTGTTTTAACCATAGTTGGTCAACTACCTCTTTACTGACTATGCATATTATAGAAAAAGGTTACCTCTTGTACCAAATTATTCATAAATATGAAACTCGAAAGGTGTATTGGAGAAAGGGAGATTCTCATGCATCAGGATTCAGCTATCTCAAGGAGGAAGATGAAGTGAGTGATTCAGGAGCGGAACTCTATTTTTCTATAGGAATGCTTATTGTTTTTCTAATAGCATATCTGTATGTGCGTCAGACAAATACGGGTCGAACCCGTTTGCTTGAATGCTATCTTGTCATGGCTGTAGGTCTATCTGTTGAGCTAATATTTGTGGGTTATCATACGTTAATATACACGCATTATGATATCGGGGGCATAATTCCAGGTGCTCTGCGATTACATTATTTTATCGGTTTCTTATTCTTCATTTTTATTGGATACGTAACTTTGTGGTTAGATATTATTCTTCAATATCTAAAGATACGTAAAGAAGAAGCATAACTCGTATTTCATTCATTTGTTGGTTCATACTTTTGCGCGTTCACAAGAGCATCGGCAGCTTCTTTTTCTTTCCCTTGAAGTGCGTAGACTTGGGCAAGCATTTGCCAAACAACAGAAACCTTAGGTCTCAGTTTCATAGATTTTTCAAACATGATTTGAGCGATATCCAAGTTTCCTTTTTGAAGGTGAATGAATCCAAGTGGGAGAAGATTAGATACATTGTTGGGGTCTAACTCGACAGCTTTTGTTAGTGCCTTCTCCGCTTCTTCAGTTTTTCCAAAATCACCAAGCGCAGCACCAAGGACTCCCCATGCAATTGCATTATTTTCTTCTAATCGAATTGCTTCCCGAGCTGCTTTCTCTCCATCTTCAAATTTCTGCAAGTTGACTTTAATCAGGCCAATGTGTGCCCATACATCTGCGTCATTGGGATTGAACTTGAGAGATTTATTGAACGATTTGAGGGCTTTCTTTAGATCTCCTTGAGCAAGCAATGTTAATGCTTCTCGCTTCTTTTCTTCTGCATCAGACATCTCTTGAGTGAAAAAAACATCTCCACTCTGTGCTTTCTCTGCATCTTTAAGCATCTTCTGAAGTGTTGGTTCTCCAGGATTCGCCTTGATACCACGCTTAAGGGTTGAAATTGCAGCATCCATGTTTCCTTGGATTGCTCGAACACCTGAAAGCACCTGGTAGGCTGCGACACTCTTTGAATCCAAGCTTATTGCAGTCTTGCAGGCCTTCTCTGCCTCTCTGAGATCTTTGAGTTGTGCAAGGGATCCTCCCAGAATGGTCCATGATTCTGCATGCTTGGGTCTCAAGCGAACTGCTCTCTTCATAGTATCTCGTGCTTTGCTGAAATCCTGATTCTGATAGTGCACAACACCAACACTGAAGGCAAACTCACCTTCATCCATTCCTTCTGGACATTTCTTCAAATGATCCTCAAGCATCTTTACTGTCTGATTAATTGCGTCTATCATTGGTTGATCGCCTTTGCTCAAAATACGAGCCTTAGTAAGTGCATCCTCGGCTTCATCGTAATCGCCAAATTGGTAGGAATCAACCGCAAAAGAAAACCACGCTTCAGTGAACTCGGGATTTACCTTGGTGGCCTGTCTTCTGGTTTCAAGCCCCTCTACAAATCGGTGTTGTAAAGTAAGGGTCTCTGCAAGACCAATGATTAGACGCTCTTTATCAATCGTCACAGATTCCAATGCTTCTCTGTAGATTTCTTCAGCCCTCTCATAGTTCTCTTTTTTCTTGTAGATACTTGCTAGGAGAAACCATGGTTTGTACCAACCTGATTCCTGTGCGGTTACTGCCTGATAGATTTGTTCTGCTGTTTCTGTTTCTCCTTCTTCTTCCATCAAAATACCGTACTCAACCATAGTGTGGGAATTGCCAATACCGAATACTGATTCTTCCTTTCGTGTGAATTTCTTAGCCCTTTGATATGCTTTCTTTCCATCCTCTTTGCGACCTGCTCCCAACAACGAATGAGTATACTCAAGCCAGACTTGTCCATTCTTTGCAACATCTTTAATTATTTCTTCGTATGCTTCTATTGCTTTGTCATAATCTCCAGCTAGCAAGTCGACTGCAGCAATGTTACGTTTCTCTTTGAGTTCTTCTGGCAGCTCTTGGTCTCGTTTTAAGAAAGACAATACTCTCACACCTACCAGAGGTTTATGTGGAGAGGCTCATGAGGCTTTCTATAGGTCATGAAGAAGATGTATGCAGCTTGACTAACATAGTGAATATCATCAAAGAGATTGAAGACATAGTGAATAGAGAAACCCAAGCTTGGAATACACAAGATGTCAAACTTCTGTTAACTGTTTTTCATCCTGACATGGTCTGGCCGTGGCCTAAGAATTCTCAGGCTCATAATCCTATGAATTGGGTTCTGGACTGGGGCCACTATGATCCCGACAGATGGGGGAATGGTTGGCAGGAATTATTCGATACTCACAAACTTGTTAGGAATGATAGAGTCATCAAGAAGATTGAGGTTTCTACAGAGGGTGATGGCGCATTTGCAGTGGTAGACATTGATACTCTATGGCGCGACGAGAA
>JABCSP010000263.1 GCA_018238825.1 Candidatus Thorarchaeota archaeon
AGGAAAATTAATCTGGGGAGGTGCGGGAAAACCTGAGCCTGTAACAGCTGGAGCCATTAAGATTCTTGATGAATCATCAAGCTTTACAGTAACCCCACAGACAAGAATCATTGTTTCACCAGGGGGCTATCCACAGGATAAGTCGCTATATCATGCACAACGGGCAATCGAACTCACAAAGAATGCAGTACTTGATTACGGAGAGATTCTGTTCTTAGCACAATGTAAGGATGGAGTTGCGCCCCAATCAGCTATTGAGAACTTTTACAATAAATTGACTCTGCCCTTAGTTGATGTCATAGCATCAATTGGTGGCAAATATCATCTTTATGAGCATAAGGCTTTCAAATTTGCAGAACTTCTCATGAAAGTATCTGGAATCAAAATGTATACAGACCTGGATTCAGATACAGTTGAGAGAGTCCATATGGAAAAAGTGGATGACCCGCAAGCTGTTGTTGATGATTGGATTGTTGAAGATCCAGCTGTCAAGATACTAGTGCTTGACAAGGGAAACAAAATTGCAGTATATACGGACTAGTCTTCCTGCCAGTGAATCTCAGATATTGCATTGTAGAGGGCCTTGAAGGTGCCATAACCTTTCTTGTAAACCTCCAGAGTTTCAGCTCTGGGTTCAAGGGGATTGAGGGTCTTCACCATCTCTTCAGCTGCCTTTGGGATTGATTTGTAAACATTCACACCCTTGAAAGCCAGTATAGCAGCTCCAACTGCTGTCGCTTCCTCCATATGTGTACGAATCACAGGAGTTCTGAGAATATCTGCCTGTATCTGCATCCAAGTTTCACTTCTTGATGCACCACCACTCACACGGACTTCCTTGGAAGGCAAGCCCAGTTCACGCATCACCTCAATGTTCGTACGAATTTCATACGAAACACCTTCTAGGATTGCACGAATCAGATTATGGCGAGAATGACCTAAAGCGAGCCCGGCGAAGATACCTCTCGCATGAGGGTTCCAATTCGGAGCGCCGGCACCTACAAAGTGGGGAATATGGATAACCCCCTCAGCACCGGGAGGACTTTTCTCAGCAGCCTCTGTTATTATATCGTAGGGGTCAACACCGCGCTTGTCTGCTATGGTTATTTCTTCACTCCCTAAGTTGTCGCGATACCATTTCAAGGCGGATCCAGTTGTGAACATACTTGCTTCAACAACGAAAGCGTCTGGTACAACATGACGGCTACACAGTAATCGCCTCTCAGGATCCAACTTCATGCTATTTGAGTGAGCGAGAAGAAAGGTTCCAGTTCCCGTGGTGGATTTGATCATACCTTCACGGACAACACCAACTCCTAGAGCTGCGCACTGTTGATCACCGCCTCCTGCAATAACAGGGGTACCTTGCTTCAATCCAGTTTCACGAGCAGCTTCTGTATTCAGTTCACCCACAGAAGTTCCGGATTGCACAGGGAATGGTAGATTCTCCTGAGAAATATCCAGACTATTCAAAATAGAATCAGACCATTTACCCTCTTTGATATCAAAAAGAAGGGTTCTACTAGCATTTGAGAAATCGGTTACTAATTCTCCGGATAACCTATAGATGAGATAATCATGAACCAGTAGGAACTTGTCAACCTTGTCATAGATTGCCTTTTCATTTTCCCGAATCCAGAGTATCTTTGGTGCAGTAAAATACGGATCAATTGTCAATCCAGTTATGGAATAGACTTGTTCAGGAGAGATTTTTTCCGTTATCCATTTACACTGTTTTACTGTTCTACGATCCTGCCATACTATAGCGTTTCTTAGTGGCGTCCCATCCTTGTCAATTGGTACTACGGTCTCTCGCTGATTTGTGACGCTGATTGCAACTATCTGTTCTGGATTGATGTTCTCTTCTTTGATACAACGCTGGATAGTTTCACAAGACTTGTCCCACCAGCTCTCAGCCCTTTGCTCAACCCAAGAGGGATGAGGATATACTGACTCAAATTCAGAGTATGCTCTGGCAACTACATTACCAGATTTATCGAAAAACATAGAGCGGACACCAGTTGTTCCAGCGTCAATCGCCAAGACTAATTCGGTCATGGATGCCACAGAATGTAGACATGAGTTCCTCGATAAGAAGTCTTCGAGGAAAGTTATTTGTAACTACGTTCGGATTCGATTACCTCTCGGATATCCCTGCGAGGACCAATACATTCCATTTTGAACTTGTAATCTTTCTTCAATCGAATTTCTAGACGCATTGCATCCCCACGAGTTCTGCATTCACAAAGATAGACAACGTATACCGGTTTGTGAGCCCGGAGGTATGTCGCCGACCGAGAACTATTGGATAAGTGCTCGTTCATACGTCGGGCCAAGTCGTTAGTCATCCCTGTGTAATAGGTTCCATCTTCAGTTTCGATGATATATACAAAGTACATGGCTCTGTCAAATATTCTCTCCATGCTTTGATAAAGGCGTTTGTTGCTTGAATAGAACATGTCAGAAGAAGGAGCAAAGAAAGGATCCAGTCTGTTAGCGATTTTCCTCTTTGGATTTCTTTCAATGATCTTTGCAGAGATGTTTTCAGGGGCATCTCCATTATGGTTCTTAGGAATATGGGGTTGGTTTGTAACCCTTCCTCTCTACTGGGCTCATGCTTTACTTCTTCTTAACCTAGCAATGAAATATGAACGGACGTCTCTAACTCAATTGTATCTATGGGGCGTAATTTTCGGACTGTATGAAGGCTGGATGACAAAAGTGATCTGGGCGGGATATATGGGAGAGTCTCCAGCACTTGGAACATTCCTTGGTTTTGCGGTTGGAGAATTCTTTGTGATTGCACTATTCTGGCATGCACTATTCTCATTCATTATCCCCATACTCGTGTTTCAAATAATTGTTCAAGCAACAAACAAAGGTGAAGCAGGATCTATTCACACATCGCATCTTGGAGCAATATCCAGAAGAAGACGTAACTATGTCCTTCTTGGTATCATCATTGTCGCGGGTTCGCTCTTCATGATGATGGGTCTAGGCGGAGATAGCTTCTCTATCTTGGTTGCAGGAATCACCAATCTTGCATATATCGTCTTACTAAGCTGGTTTGTCACTTCATGGAATAAAAAAACACTAGACCTTGAGTCGCTCCGACTCGGAAAAACAGGTCTGTCCATTACAATCATCTACCTATTCGCATTGTACATCTTCACCTTTTTCACTCTCTTTCCTGAGAGAATCCCAGCTTTAGGAACTATTCTTCTAACAATCGCTTTCTATGGTTTCGTGATAATTCTGATATTTGTCAGTCCTAGAGATAATAGAAAGACCATTGAACTCCCTGAAGGAATTATTGATTCTGGACATATCACGTGGGCTTTGATCATATTCCTTATGCTAGCGGTATCATGGCTTACAATCTCAGGTCTCGCTCTGATTCTAGGAACTCTGCTCTACCTAGGTATGGTATTCCTAGGACCAATTCTCTTCTTCCTAGCAGTCTTGAGTGTTCTTAGGAAAGTTCTTGCAAACAGATCGTTGTCTATGGAGTGAGTGCACTTAGAATGGCCGTGATGAAGTCACCATTCATCAATGCAGTACCTGCATCAGCTGCAAGATTGAAGACTGGACCAGGATATATACCAATGACAACCAGAGCTAGTGCCAGAATACCCATTCCAATCAACATAGAGATTCCAGGTCTGTGAGCATTCTCTGCAGCTTTTGAAACAGGACTGAACCAGACAACAGACATCATTCTTAGATAATAACCAAGTGCGAATAGCGCATTGAAAACTGCAATGAGTGTAAAGACAAGATAGTATCCTCCAGCCTGCACACCAGCCAATAGGATGAGCAGCTTTGAAAAGAACCCAGCAAGAGGGGGCATTCCCATCAAAGAAAGAATTCCAATCGCAAAGAATGTACCAACTATTGGCATCTTTTTACCTATACCTCGAAGGTCATCGAGATTTCGAGAACCAATTGCATGAAGGAATGCTCCTGCACAGAGGAACAAAAGACCCTTTGTCAATGCATGAATTATGATGTAGAAGATTCCACTCTGATATCCAAAGGCTGTAGCAGTCCCAAAGGAGAATAGAATGAAGCCAATCTGAGTGATTGAACTATATGCAAGCATTCTCTTCAGGTCAGTCTGCGTCAGCGCATAGAAGTTCCCTGCAGTCATTGTTACA
>JABCSP010000264.1 GCA_018238825.1 Candidatus Thorarchaeota archaeon
CTTCACTTGACATGAGTACCACACAACTATAGGGTGTTATCACATTGACACCTATTTGTCTTCCGAACTTTGTATTTAACACCTATTTACCTGAGTTTGAGAATATTTGCAATATTTGCCTCTGAATCGATCACTGGCTCAATCATACCTTTTGTTGAAGTGAAGAGAGTTGTTACACCAGGGCCATGACCTGAAATCACGCAATCACTATGTACTATAATGCCAACAGAAATTGCTCCCGTCTTGTATATTCTTCCGTATGAATGGTCAGCATCTAAGATAGTTACAATGTCACCAAATCTCAAATTATCTAAGCCAAACTCTTGGTTCGTTTTATCGTCGAAGAGTTGTATATCATAATCACCGGAGGATACTTGATCAGCACCAAGACCAGAACCCATGATTTTTGCGGGAATTTTGTGCGTTACCGGAATTGCCAGCTTGCCATCTTCCTCACGGAAATCTATCTTGTTCAAAAAGGTCGGGTCCATATTCATGACTTTAATATCGGGATAATCCAGCAGTTCCAATCCTTGTCCATAGGCTTTGACCATCATCTTATCACCTATGACAAGTTGCTCCATAACCTCTTCAGAGAAATCAACCATGACATGTTCGATTCCTCCATGTTTCCCAACGACAGTACCAATCTCACCCTTTGCATCTCCAGTCACTACTTTCGCTTGATTACCAATACATGAGAGAACGTTCAAGGAGGTGTTTGCCATGGTTTTGAATCGAGCGTCATTCTCCTTGTTTTCGATGCTTACAGCAGGTTCAACATGATCGGCTTTCCATCCAGTCGCCAAGTCTCCAACACGGAGATTATACGTAATGCCTCCAGTGCCTGGGAGTGTTACAGGTCTTCCATCATGAGTAATACGGTAGGCAGACCTTGCTACAGGACTAGCAATCTCACCCATAACAGAGATTTTCACGATTTTATCTTCGTTAGTCTTGACTTTCATAATTGAAACACAATATCTAAGATTTGTATCCAACAAATAAGACTGACGTTTCAATCATCATGGTCAAGTTAGCTACGCTCTTCTATGAATGAAAGTTTCTTTTGGGGATAATCGATGATCGTTTCAAAGTTCTTTAGAAAATCAAACCCGATAATTCCATTTTCAATTAATTTTCCCTTTGGAGAAACCTTACTCAAATCGATAACAGCTACTTGGCTGTTGGAAATCTGAGCAGATCCAACTGACAGAGTGTCGACTGCAGCAAGTTCAAGCTGGACGTCTCCGCCCACACCACGTGCAATGCCCTGAACGGGTTGAGCATTAAGACCTAACTTAGTAGACAGTTCAGGTGTAATTACAGTATTTCCTGCACCAGTATCAAGTACGAAGTTATGAGGGCCCTTACCGTTGATATAGACAGGGATTCCAATGAGATGTGAATCATTGATATACTCAAATGGAATCCAATTGATGTTTCGAGAAGATTCACCTTTGTGTAACTTCAATTTTTGTTTGCTATAGTTTAGTGACATGGTACAATGCTTGAGCGTGGTATATCCTAACGCTCCATCACGACTGCCCGGAACTCTAAGGATAGCATCAAGATCAAGAACGTAGACTTCGTCTTTGTCAAACACAAGTGACCCTACACTAATTTTAGCATCAGCAAAAAGAGTGGGAACTCCACCACCAACTCCACGTGCATCAGGTCGGACATCTTTGCGTGATTCAATACCAAGATTTTCAGCTAATCTCGTAGAGAGAGTTGTGAAGGATGCTCCTGTATCTAAAACAAAGTTGAATGGGCCTTGATCATTCACATTGACTGGAATCTTGACATGCCCCATTTCAATTTCAATCTTAACATCAGTTTCCATATATCGCACCACTTTACTCAGGCTTGGTGCCTGTAATATAAGCGCTGTAGGCACCGTGAATACTTTCTCCAGCTTTACTGGCAATCTTTGCATCAGCGAATCCTGCATCGCGCATGTGTTGGAGATACTCCTCGTCAAGAATTGCACCTCCTATGCAGCCGGTGTATGTAACAACCTCATCACTAATTTCCTGTGGCAATGATTCAGAAAGAACCATATCTGAAACCATAACACGACCTCCAGGTTTTAACACTCGGAAAGCTTCTTGGAAGACCTTTGCCTTACTTGGAGCTAAGTTGATGACACAATTACTGATCACAACATCAACCGAATTGTCATCGACTGGCATATCTTCAATATCACCAAATCGGAATTCCACGTTTGTGATTCCGAGCTCCTTAGCATTCTTCTTTGCCTTCTCAATCATAGCAGGAGTCATATCTACACCAATCACTTTCCCACTAGGACCAACCTTCTTACTAGCTACGAACATATCAAGTCCCGCTCCACTCCCAAGATCTAGTACCACTTCTCCTTCCTTTAAACTAGCCAGAGCAACAGGATTTCCACATCCTGCAAATGACTCTGTTGCGGAGAGGGGCATGCCATCAGTATCATAGCCCAAAGCATCTGCAAGATTCACTCTTGTGATTTTAGTTTTTGCAGGTGGACAACAACTTGAAGAAGTTTGAGTTGGTTCTTCACAACAGCTAGATGACACTAGTTTTTCGGTTCCCTCACTGCAGTCCACATTCTCTTTTGCTACACGAGAGTAAGCGTTCCTCACTACTTCTTTAATTTCATCAGGTTCCATTTCACTGACTTTTTTCGTAGAGGTCATATAATCACCAAAGTATTGGACGTCCAATATTGGGCATCCTATATATACATTTAAAGGTATTGGACGTCCAATAGATTAGTATGAGCAAGAAGACCGATACTGTACCTTGTTGCGCACCAGATTGTTGCGATATGAGAGGACTTCTTGCATTTCAGATTCTTTGGGAACTTAACAAAGAAGAAATGAATGGTCAACAAATTGCTAAACGAATCGAAATCAGACGAGGTACAAAACCAACAGCAGGAACAATCTATCCTGCCTTGAAAGTACTCAAGAATGATAGACTCATTAAAGGTCGTGAAGACGGTCGACAGATTGTCTATAGTTTGACAGCCAAAGGAAAGAAAGGCCTTGCTGAAGCATCAAGATATTTCCATCAAGCATTTGGTGATATTGCAGAAGATGTCAAAATAAAAATCAAGATTGTTGCGATCAAGGGCGACGATAGTACTTTCTGAACTGATTTTTTCATTCACTATTGCTCACATTTAAAAGGCCATTAGGGGGGAAACGGTGTATTCCTTATATACTATATAAAGACAATACAATTACAGGAGATAGAGTAGATGTCAGCGCCAGAACCCCACACAAAGATTGAGAATGTTGTCGCTTCAGTTGTTCTACATCAACGACTAGACCTTGATGAGATTGCAGCAACAATGCCCAACGTAGAATTTGACCCCGAACAGTTCCCGGGTCTGGTTTATCGTCTCAAGAAGCCCAAGACTGCTACCCTTATTTTTAACAGCGGGAAAATGGTCTGCACCGGTGCCAAGAGTGAGAAAGAAGCAAAACGTGCAGTTCATAAAATTGTAAAGAATATCAAGGAAGCCGGTATAGAAATTGCTGGTAAGCCTGAAATCACTGTCCAAAATATTGTTGCTAGTGCTAGCCTTGGTGCGGAACTCAATCTTGAGCTTGCAGCTATGAAGCTTGAGAACACTCTATACGAGCCAGAACAATTTCCAGGTCTGATATACCGAATGAAAGACCCCAAAGTTGTAATTCTTCTATTCGGATCAGGTAAGCTGGTAATCACAGGTGCTAAGTTTGAGCCTCAGATTCCTGAAGCCGCAGTGAAAGTGAGAGACCGCCTACTTGAATTAAACGTAATTCGAATCCCAGACGGAGAAGATTGGGGCCAAAACGAATCAGACGATGATGAAGACTGGTAAATAGATTAATGGTTCCCGGGAATATTCCACGGGAGCCACTACATTCTTTTTGAAAATCGATTCTATTTCTTCTTAGGCTTCTTCTTTGTAGCTTTCTTAGGAGCGAGTTTCTTCTTTGTAGATTTCTTAGAAGAAGTAGAACCTGAAGTTAAACCTATTAAGAAAGTGTATAAACCCACTGAGTTGACAGTTATAGATGATAATATGGATTCTGATACCTTTAATCCTAATATACTTGACGAAATGGACATATAATATGAACTTCGAGAATAAAATAATATGCGGT
>JABCSP010000265.1 GCA_018238825.1 Candidatus Thorarchaeota archaeon
AAATACGATACAAGTCAGTGCATTGATATTGCTCGCTTAGAAGGATTGTGATAAAAAACATATAATTTGATAGAATATGATGTTACTGATATTGTGAATAATGATTCTAATTAACTACACATTTAATATTGGCTCTGTGTGAAAAGTCACCTCCCGTCGCACTCCAAGAAGTTCAGTCGTTGTATGTTGTGAAGAATGACCTTGAACAACAACTCTCGACGCTGCTCTTTGAATCCTCTCGAGCTCAGACTCCCTGTGAACCTCACTTTCATCATGCCGAACACGGTCTCCACAAGACTCCTCTTTCCATAGTGGTGTTTCTTCTTCCATGCTTCTGGGTTTCTTCGATACTCCCTGATCAACTCCTTGTACCCTCGGTATCCCCTCGACCAGGCTCTCAACCTCTTCTTCGGTTCGATTGCTGGATAGGCTCCCAGGTCATGGATGTATTGGACGTTCTTTCGGGAGATGTAGGCCTTGTCACCATAGACACACTTGAGGAACCGATGAACCACTCGTTTCAGAAGGGAGATCAGTTCTTTTGCATCACCACCAGGTCGTGCTCTCACGCGGACTGCATGGACCATCAGAGTGTCAGTGTCCACAGCTGCGTGAAGTGCCGTGAAACAGCGTTTCAACGTCTTTTTGAACCGGAGAGACATCCACTCACCTCCTGTGGAGTGAGAGAACCCTGTAGAGTCCACTGCTACATTCTTTGGAGGAGGTCTCTTAGAAGCTAGAAGACTGATCATCCGATGCTGAAGAGTTGAACTCACGCGCTTCAGGGATTGTTGAAGGATGGAGTAGGAGGGAGGTTTCTTGAGACCGAGTCGTTCAAGGAGGAGTGGGATGAAGTCAAGTTGAGCAACAAAGGTTCGGTAGCTGAGTCCAGAGTCGAACTTGAGTCCCAGAAGTACAAAGAGAGCAGGGAGGGGAAAGTCAGGAGGTCTTCCGAAAGGAGAAGTTTTGAAAGGTATCATATTGCTAAGCTTGATAAGTTCATCAAGTAAGACCTGATAGTGACGAGACTTGGCTGTGTCGTATGATGAATGGTAGGACATGAATTATGTGATTCAGTCGGTCTGGTCACATATCCTTGTATTACTTCATCGACTTTTCACACAGAGCCGTAGGCTTTAAAGTGACATGCACTAGAACCCCCACGATTGACTTGCTTCAGTCTCTGGTTCAAACTCTTCTGCATGTATGAGCTCTTGAGGAAAAGATTTATGCTGAACGAATTTGCTAATATTCATTGAATGGTAAAATATTTACGAGGAGAGAATTTCATTACCACGACCTAAGCCAACAACCAAGATAGAAAATGTTGTATCGTCTGTTGTCTTCAATCAAAAATTTGATCTTGATGAGATAGCAGCAACAATGCCTGATGTCGAGTTTGATCCAGAGCGGTTTCCAGGTTTAGTCTATAGACTAAAAAAACCAAAAACAGCAACGCTGGTGTTCAATACAGGCAAGATGGTCTGCACTGGAGCAAAGTCAGCGAAAGAATCCAAAAGAGCAGTTCATAAAATTGTCAAATTAGTAAATGAAGCTGGCATTAAGATGTCCCGCAAACCAGAGATTACTGTTCAAAACATTGTGGCCAGTGCCAATCTAGGTGCTGAATTGAATCTTGAGCTTGCTGCAATGAAATTGGAAAATACACTCTATGAACCCGAACAATTTCCCGGAGTAATTTACAGAATGAGAGAGCCTAAGGTGGTCCTTCTTCTCTTTGGTTCTGGGAAAGTGGTAATTACGGGCGCTAAGTTTGAACCTCAAATTCAAGAAGCAGCTGAAAAGGTTCTTGACCGACTATTAGAATTGGGTGTAGTCAGAATACCAGAAGGAGAAGACTGGGGTACGGATGAGATTGAAGATAGTGATGATTGGTAAGTCATCCGCCTTCGTTAGAAAGTTAACCATTCTAACAAACACCACATTCTAATGCACATGGAATATGTATCACTTGAGTTTAATGAAGTTTGAGAAGGTTGGCAATAGAGGTTTGCTATTTTCATTTGATGATCCATACCTCACAAATGTTTATGTAATTCTAGGAAATGACTATGTTTTCGTTCTAGACACATTCCTTGGGAATGATTCAATGAATCTTGTGTTGAGCAAAATCGCTGAAGAGGGGTATGCAGGTAAACCAATAGTTGTCTTCAATTCGCATGCCGATTACGATCACTATTGGGGAAATGGTGCTTTCAAGAATGCGATGATTATTGGACATGAACATTGCAAGGAGAGAGTCCTAGCGGAGGGTGAAGCATCTCTTGTGAAGTATGCAGACCATCAAAGAGGCGAAATAGAGTTGATACCGCCCAATCGTACTTTTCAGGAAACCTTGAGATTCGAGGATGAGGGAGTGAAATTCTTCCATTCTCCTGGACATACTCTGGACTCAGCTTCCTGTTATGACATGGTGGACAAGGTTTTGTTTGTTGGAGATAATGTCGAGAGTCCATTTCCCTATCTGAATCATGTTAACTTTGACCAATATATTCGGACACTGAAATCGTATCTTAAAGTTGATTGGAAATACATCGTCGCGGGTCATGATCCCCTCATGAAGAAACCAGACCTGATAAAACGAAACATCGACTATTTACAAAAATTCAAAGATTGGAAACTTGACCTCGACTCTATGAGTACTCAAGAACTTCATCGACATGTTGATCACAACCTCAGTGCTATCAAAGAAGAGCTGATGAAGAGCGACCAAAAGGAATCATTGTTGAAACATCTGAAAGAGCTGGAGAAATATATCTCCTAACTCTTAGACAGTAAAATAGCTTTAAAGTTCTATTAGTGTTCCACTACTTGCTGGTGTACATAACAATTCCCCTCGTACATCTACGTTATCAAGTCGTACCCAATAGTTACCTGTTGTGACTTGACAGGTTAGGTCTTCATAAATAGTTGAGTTCGTTATGTCCATTCCATTGTTGCCAGGACAATTTATGCCATGATGGAAGTATATGTTGTCAAAAGTTGCATTATTTGCAGTTAAATTGATATTTCCGTGCCCAGCCAACGCCTCAATATCAAGAGTGTATGCACTATTAATGGTAACATTCACAGTTGCTTCTGCATCTCCCTTGTTCAATGCGCATACATCAGAAGGGTTCTCTTTCAATATCTGGATGGTTACATCCCTGCTGTATGAAGTATTTGTGACCTGAAGATTCGTGTTCTTTCCTTTTGCTCCTTCGACAAGGACTGTGAGTTTCCAATTGATTTTGATCATGAAGCCGGGGTCATCAACCACATTGAATGTTGCATTGTGAAAACAAACATCATAGTAAATTGAAATATTCTCAGCTTCCGAATAGGTATCCTCGTAGATGGTCACAGTTTCATCATAGGCGACTATTTCTACTTGAGTGAATAACACGTACAATCCGCCTAGGATAATCGCACTTACTAATAGCCCAACGAAACATATACCCATTGATCTTTTTCTCATCTTCTTCACTTCATATTTGTTGTTCACTGAAAAATTCGTTTATTCTGTTTCGTCTTAGATTTCTCTAGTTAAATGCATTCTTGGTTTATCTCTGAATTAGTTATGATTAGAATTTTCGAGAAAAAGAAATACTCAAAACAGAGGCATCTTCTAAAAATGATATGACTTCTGTGATTAGATTCGAAGATTATCTTGCTATAGAAACCGCAGGAGGAGCCACCTGGCATCTTGATGGACAACGTATCGCGTTCACATCGAACGCCACAGGTCTGTTTCAAATCTATTCCTGTGAAATTGAGGCAGGTAAGATTCTTCCTCGGAAGCAACTCACCGCTGAAGAGGATAGATGCACCGATCCAAGATACTTGTCTGATGGAACTCTTATCTTTACACGTGACCGTGGGGGTGATGAGAATTTCCAAATTGGGCTCATTGAGGAGGACGGAACTCAGCACTGGATGACTTCAGATCTCGAAGTAAAGCATAGGATTTCACGAGCTACAAAAGACTATCTTTACTTCAGTGCCAACCTTACTGATAGAGCGCGACTTGATGTCTATAGATGGAAAATCCCACTTCTTGAGAATGAACCCAAACGGATTTACGAACCTACGAAAGGAATCATTGTAGTTGCTGGGACTTCATCCGAC
>JABCSP010000266.1 GCA_018238825.1 Candidatus Thorarchaeota archaeon
CCATTTTAGTCTTATTGCTTCTCTTTTATATGAAGAAAAAATTAAGAACACGTGTTTCAAGAATCATCTTACGAGCATTCCATTTTCAATAGTCATGTTCACTATTTTTCTAGAAGAGTTTCAAGAATCGAATCCATTGCCGAGTCCCGGACCTCCGAAACCTCTTTTGCCTTTTTAATCAATTTCTCGTAACTGGTGTTCCAAATTGTTGGGTGCCAGCAGACAATGTTTTCTCATCACTCTGGATAGTTATGTATGTAAAGGATATATCGAGCTATATGGCCGGTTTCATCTTTATCGTGATGCTTTTACTATCTTTGAATGACCGACAAGAAATCCGATTATCAAAAATGTTTTTAGTGATTCTACTTGGACTATATTTGAGCTTTGGAGTAGTCGCAATCATCGAGCCATCGTTTCTGATTTTCAGGAATCTTAGCTTCATGATTGATTTGCTAATTGCCTCACTGCTCTTTCGTAAGATGACCACGAAGTTGTGATATAGTCAGACTCTTTCAAACAGTTATACGAGAGTGAAGTAGAACGTTGAGCCTTCACCTATAATGCCTTCCGCCCAAATTCTCCCTCCATGCTTGCGTATCACTCGGTCCACTGTGGCAAGTCCGATCCCTGTGCCTTCAAATTCATCTTTCTGATGAAGTCGTTGAAACGGTTTGAACAGCTTGTCAGCAAACTTCTGGTCAAAACCTGCACCATTATCTTTTATGAAATAGACAATTTCATCATCCCTTTCTATACAACCAAATTCAATCTTGGCATCATCCTTAAGCTGAGTGAATTTCCAAGCATTTCCAAGTAAATTGATTAAGACTGTCCGCATCAGACGAGGGTCTCCCCTGGTTGTGATACAGTCCGCAATCACCATGTTAACTTCCCGTTCTGGTTCACTAGCTTGGAGGTCAATAGCGACTTCCTCCACTAATTTGGTGAAATCTACATCTTGCCTATTGATATCTGCTCTAGTTACTTTCGAGAGATTGAGTATATCTTCAATCAGGATTCCCATCTGAATTGCTGCACCCCTGATCCGCTGCAAGAAATCCTTACCAATGTCATCAAGACTATCAGCATAATCTTCTTGGACGGCTTGACTGAAACCCTCCATTGTTCTCAGGGGTGCTCGAAGATCATGAGATACTGTGTATGCAAAGGCTTCCAATTCCCTGTTAGCTGCTTCTAGCTCAGCAGTGCGTTCATCCACAAGTTGGGTGAGGTGCTCATTGAGTCTTCGGACTTCTCTTTCTGCGATGTTTTTCTCCAATACTCGCGCTAAGATATTGGCTAGAGTTTCAAAGTACGTTTTTGCGTCTTCCTCAATATGCCTGGGAGTATTTCCAGCGATGTTAATTACTCCCAACAGATCCCCGCGCTCATCTAGCATTGGCCATGACATTTGAGATTTGATACCTAGAATATCCAACCATTTTTTGAGTGGCCCAAGGGATGGATCTGCTTCGACATCAGGAGCGAATATCGGATTCAGAGTTTGGGCAACCCTGACAATCAAGTACCGGTCGACATTCGCATCAGTCACAGGAACTGAGTCCAACAAGGTTTCTTCTTCGAAGCCAACCTGACCATAGGTCTTTAGGACATTCTCTTTCTTATCATATAGTGAAACGACTCCTTTATCAAACCCAAGTGCATCAACCAATCCTGTAAGAGCTCGTTGACAAAGGTTTCCCAAGTCCTTAGCATAAATAGACGCTTCCGCGATAGATCGAAATGACTCACGTTCTCTTGAAACGGTTTCCTCTGCCTTAGCACGTGCAGTTATATTTCTAGCAACTATGACTACGCTTTTACCATCTTCATGCATACTTAACATTGCTGAGAACCATTCACTTTCACCTTTGATTTCTAATGAGTAGTCGAAAGTATCGCTCATACCGGTTTTTCGGACCAGATCTGCTTTCTCTTTGTATACTCGACTAAGGTCTTCATCAAGAACTTCATTCAAAGGTTTCCCAATAAACTGCTCTGGCTGAACAATGAGGTCCCCCACATTTCCGGAATAAAACTGAGAGTAACAATCATTTTCATCAATTACAAAAATAAGATCATGCAGAGATTGAATGACTGTTCTGTGCTTTTCTTCAGATTCTCTTAGAGCCTCTTCAGCCTGCTTCCGCTCTGTTATGTCTAGAATCGTACCTGTGGCCCTCTTGGTTCCACCTTCATCTTTCCTCTCTTGAACCTTACCACGCTCTAAAACCCACTTGTGCTCTCCTGACTTTGCAATCATACGATGCTCGGAGCTGTAGAATTCAGTTTCTTCATCCACGTGAGCAGCCCATCTTTTTTCCATGATTTCAATATCATCTGGATGGACATGTTTTTCCCAATCCGCATAGGATGTTCCCATCTCTTCAGTTGTATATCCAAGAATTCCCGCGTATCGTTCGTCAAATAGAAACTCATCGACATCAGCTTTCCAATCCCAAACTCCCAAGTCTCCCCCTTTCAGAGCTAGGTGAAGTCGTTCTCTAGACTCTCTCAAGGCGGCATCAATACGTTTCCGATCTGTAATGTCCCAGAAGATACCAAGGATTCCTACGATATTCTCATCATCATCTCTAATAGGAGCCTTAACAGTATGAACTTCAATCTCGTTCCCTTCGAGAATGTATTTTTCATCATATTCTTCGACTTGACCCGATTCAAGGATTCTCTTATCGCTTGAAAGATATTTCAAAGCCAGTTCCTCTGGGAAGAAATCGGAATCAGTCGTACCCACAAAGGATTCAGGTGATACTCCAAAATCATTTGCAAATGCAGGATTAACCGCCTGATATACTGAGTTCAAATCTTTGTAGAAAATCCTCTGTGGTAAATTGTTGAGTAGATTGCGATACTTGACTTCCCTTTCACGAAATTCATCTCGCATCTGTTTCATGTTCGTAATGTTCCGAAGAAGCGATTGTACACCAATAACCTCTCCCTCAGCTTGAATTAATGTGCTTGTCAAATGGAAGTGAAGCGTAGTTCCATCTTTGCGAACTCCAACAGCTTCGAATCCTTCTGCTAACGTGGTTCCTGATGATAGGCTTTGGACAAACTTCGAACGGACTTCATTCAAAGAGTCCGGATTAACGAACATCATCACATCTTGTCCGATGAGCTCTTCTTTGGAGTATCCAAAAAGTTCTGCAATATAGTCATTGCAGTGAGTAAGTACACCATCAGTGTCCGTTCTGATAAGCCCATCTGGAAGATTGTCGTAGAGGGCTTTGTAGCGTGCTTCACTCTCTTGAAGAGATCTTTCAGTTTCTTTTCGTGCACTTATGTTTCTCATGCTGCCAATTACCCCAATAGGCATTCCATTATCATCATACAATGGAGACGCTGTAACCTCAACCACCAAGATGTGTCCATTCTTATGATACAATTCGAGCTCAACAATAATTGGTAAGTCTACCACCTTACCTTCACGAAGACGAGTGAATACATCTTCAAATAGTGTAAACATCTTCTTGACAGAGTCACTTGTGAAGGATTCATCCCACTCTCGAGCCAATGTTTCCTCTACGGTGTAACCTGTCATATGAAAGATTGAAGGGCTTAGAAACGTCATCTTCACAGTCATATCAATAGTGAATATGACGTCTGAAGTGCTTTCTGCTATGAGTTGATACTTGTCTAGGTGCTCTCTACATACTCGCCGGTTTTCTGCTGAGTCTGAAAGTTTACTAACAATTAGGAATATACCACTTGTTCCATCATGATGCTCTATTGGACCCGCAGAAACTGTTGCTAGAAATTCTTCTCCATTCTTTTCTTTGAGCTTAATTTCGTGACTCTCTACAGACGTAGGTGCTCCTTGCTCCGCAAACTTCTTCTCATCCTCGATGAAGTTCCTGAGCTGCTGACCCATCATCTCCTCAATTCTGTATCCAAGCATATCAGCCATAGCTTTGTTGACATGCACGATTCTGCTGAAGTTGTCTACTACCACAAAACCTTGTTCAATTTGTTCTGTCAACAGATAGCAACTAGGAAGATGATCTCCTTGTAATATTGTCATTTTATGTTCAGCTCCGCAGAGTACTAGTTTCCACAGTGTGAAGATTTCTTTGTCTTGGTATGAAATTGC
>JABCSP010000027.1 GCA_018238825.1 Candidatus Thorarchaeota archaeon
AGATTGGCAGCAGACATTAAATTGTGAAGTCTATCGAAATCACTCACTCCCGCCTGAATCAATTTCTTAATTACTTCAAAAGAGGGATTAATGAGTTCGAGAATTTCTTCTTCAGACATTCCAAGACGTTCTCCGGCTTTCCGGATAGTTTTCTCAGAAGGTACCTGACCCAATCGTGATACATGCTTGACTGTCTGTCTAAGGTGTCCTTTCGTCGGGGACTTGTCCACTGCACCATCAGCTAATTTCTGCATGGCCTTATCCCATTCTTTCTTCGTCTGTTGACTTGGGAGGTTCTGTTCATGTGGCTTGTTCTGAGCTAGAGATGACCTCAAGAAATCGGATGGTGAAGATCTTGAATCTGCACTGTCGAAAAGACTCTGAGTTTCTTTTTCTACGAGACTCTCCCAGTTCTTATTTTGACGAGCATTTTCTGCAAGTTGACGCATATCCACATTCTCGCTAGCTCCAGTTCCATGTTGTTCATCGTATTGTTTAAGCAGGTCATCCATTATGTCCTTTCCAGTAGATTCCTTGATCTTCTTAGCAAATTCTGCAGCGTCGCTAAGTGAGAATTTCTGAGCTGCATCTTTGATGTGCTTGCCAATATTATCAGGGACCCGCCCTAATTCTGATGCGTAATCAGCAGCCTCACTGAGATCATCAAGGTCTTCCTGCAATTTCTCATCCATTGCCTTTTGCTGGTCTGGAGTTAAGGTTGCCATTTCTTCCATATGACGTAATGCACGTGCTGCTGTTGATGTGTCGCGTTCTGATAATTTTGAGAATTCCTGTAGAACATCTTTATCACCCCTTAGAGATTTTGAAGCAACTTGTTCTGCAGCATTTGGAGAGTCACATACCTGATCAAGGCAATCAAGTACCTGAGAGTTCTGCATATCCTTAGAACTCATATCTCCGAATCTTTCCATTAATTCGGAGCTTGCAGTATCTTTTAGCTCATCATTGCTGGTTATTCCTCTTAGAACGATTTCACCATCAGTAAGATAGTCCTTTGAGGCATTGTATAGGGATTTGTCCTTCTGCTTTCTGAGTTCTAGAAGATATTCATACCCTGCTTCTACTTTGTCTTTCTTGATGACCTTTGCAAGTTCTTGCTCACGTTTGATTTGTTCCATAACCTTTGCAAGTGCATCAGTTTTTACAACTGTAGCTTTTGCTACAACCGCTTGCGCCTCCGGTTTCTTCTTGTTCTTCTCACGCCCAAGTAAGATATCCTCTGCAATCTCCCGAGCAATCTTCTGATCTGGAGGGTAGGTAGTAAATATTGCAGCATCGAGAAAATCTTCTAGCGTTAGCTTCCCTTTTCTGAAATACCTTGCGGATAGTAACATTGGAATTGATTGAGATTGCCTTACGCTAGGTTTCTTAGAAACGTCTTTTCTACCACGCATTCTCTTTGTAAACTCATGTGCAAATGGAGGAGCATTACTAGGGAGAGGGGCAATCTTGGGCTGAGTTGCCATTGTGATTAACTCCCAAGGCTACGTCTCACAAGTGCATTTACCGCAGGTTCTGTGTCAATTCCAGGACGGAATCTCAGTGCTCCAACTAGAACATAGGTTGAAGCCTCCGACAAGGTTGAATGTGTCACATTCTTCTCTTTCTTCCGCTTTGTCATCTCAGCGGTGAGTCTTGCAATAGAGATTCCTGCACGAATGCTAGCTGCGATTTCGATGTCAGTACTGAGTCTAGTTGCGGAAACAAGACCGTAGATCTTCTCAAGTGTTGCATCTGAGATATTGTACTCGGGACTGTTCATCTTGATGATTTCTAGTTCCGTCTGTTTTCTTGGGTATCCGAGACGAATCCAAACCCGGATACGGTCTCGTAGCGCCTCGCTCAAACGATGTGCTCCACTCATTTCCTCTGGATTCATAGTCAGGACGGGAAAGAAACCTTCCTCTGCCTTGATACGACCCAACCTCTGTACACTTATCGACCGTTCTTCAAATGGATCAAGTAGAGAGTTCTGAACATACTCGCTAAGCCGGTTGCCTTCGTTCAAACCAAAGACACCGCCGTTGACCATTGACTTGAGAAGTGGTCCTGGCTCAAACGCTTCAAGACCAAAACCTTTGTTCAGTACAATACTAGGATTGAACGCACCCGTAAGATGTGAAGGTCTCACACCTTCATCTCCGGTTACCCAATAGAGGTTTCGACCGGTCTTCTCTGCATAGGCTCGTAAAAGCAACGTCTTACCTGTACCAGGCGGCCCAATAATTCCGGGGATCAAATTTGCGTTCTCACAATCTGCTAGTATATCAAAAGCATCAGAATATTGTTCTTTAAGGACAATTTTGATTTTTTCTTTCTTAGCTGCTGCTAAGCGTTCCTCGAAGTTCTTTTTGAATTCTACCAATTCTCTCTGCATAACAACGCCCCCATTGTTAGTAAGTGGGAGTACAGTTCTAGGGTATATAATTACCTCTCAAAAATCATGAGGGATTACATAAGGATTATTGAAGCTGAATATATTCAAATCTTTCCAAGTTCTTCGTAGGCAAAGAGTGCGGGTGAACCACCTGTGTGCCAGAAAACCGTGTGCTCCTTAGATTTGATGTCACCATTGATTGCCATTCGCATGAGAGCTAGACCAGCCTTCCCTGTATACACTGGGTCGAGAAAGATACCATCCATCTTAGCGAAGTTATCGATTGCGGTTCTCACTCCCTCAGTCATTATACCATAACCCGGTTCGAGGAATTTATCATCAATATTGATTGTTGGTTTGAAATCATCGACTTCGGGATACTTGTCAATGATGCGAGAAATCTGGTTCTTCACTTGTAACGTTGCTTCTTCAGCGTCATGGAGAACACTCACTCCAACGATATCTACATCAAGGTCTAGCATTTGAGCGCCAACTATGAGACCTGCAAGTGTCCCTGCAGTACCAGTAGCTACAATAATCTTCTCAGGGGTGAAGCCTTCTTTTTGAGTCTGTGAATATAGCTCTTCCATTGCCACAGCATAGGATATCACTCCCACAGGCATCGTTGCCCCAGCAGGTACTGCGTAAGGATTTAGACCAAAGTCCTTCAGAGTTTCAAGTACCTCATCAAGCCGTGAATGCATGGTCAGGAGATGGTCATCCGGAAAGAATTTGATCTCAGCTCCAAGCATGCTATTAAGGAGAAGGTTCCCGGTATAGGTTTCGGGTTCTTCTCCAGCTAGTAGGAGAATACATCTAAATCCTGCCTTCGCACAAGCAACTGCTGTTTGTCGGCAGTGATTGCTCTGAAGGCCTCCAACGGTTACAATCGTATCTGCCTTGATTGCACGAGCATCGCCCAATACAAACTCCATCTTTCGAGTTTTGTTACCTCCAAAAGAATGACCAGTAAGATCATCTCTTTTTATCCAGAGTTCATCCAGTCCAATGGAATCGCCCAAATGTTTCAATCTATGCAGTGGAGTAGGAAGAAAAGCTAGGCTTTCTCGTGGAATTTCATCAAACATCAGTGACTCGCTCCTGTAAGCCAAGAAATCAAAATCATCATTATTGCAGTCAAGATTCCAGCAAGGAGAGTCTTTGCTCCATAAGACCAAATATTCTTCTTTGATATTGACCCAAGGAATAGACCCAATAAGAAGAGAAGTAGCATACATATTCCAATTCCGATATAGAATGCAGTTTGATAGTGGAGAATCCCCATGGGTACAAGTAATAGCGGCATGATAACTAGGAAGCCGGCAATAGCAGAAGAAGATCCATCCACAATTGTTACCACAATAGATGTTGTTCTGCTTGCTTTGGCATACAGAGATTCACTCATATCGGTCAACATGGCTTTGCCCAAATCGTCAACCTCACGGTCTCTCTCAGCACGCTCAGCAAGATAAGAACCGCTAAAACCAGATATCGCCATTGCGATATTTGTCCCTACTGCAGCTAAAATGATCGCATTGAATCCAGGGGTTGGGTCTAATGGATTGATTGTAAATAGACCACCTAGAATGAGCCCTAACATTGTTAGTGCCCCGTCAAAAGCATTCATCGCGAGGTAACGCCTTGCAATCTCTACACCTTGTGTGAGTTCAAGCGCATGCATTATTCGCGCGATACGTCCGCCTTCATCAGCGGGTAAAATTATGTTATCATCTTCAGATTCGGTCACAGAGGTTTCTCCGTGTAAGGATAACTCGTCATTTCTAGGGTTCAGTTATAAATTAAACGGACTGAAAAGGTGATACATATAGTTACGCTAGAAAGTTAAGCGAGGATTCAAAACATTCCAAATAGTATTGCAATCATGAAGAGAAATAGGAATCCTCCACAACATAAGAATACCCAACATTTGCATAGGCGCGAACAGCACCCTTCACTCGCTGGTTGTGAAGGGGGTTTAGTTGTCCCATAATCTCCAGGCATTGGAATCTCGGTCATTTTAGTCACCATTATTAAAACTGATGTTATAATATGTAAACTATCTATTCTAACATATGAGCATTGTGCGAGTCTATTCCAGAATTTTGACAAGTAATCTGTACGAATTAGAAGTCACATACATTTTAAGTACTCAAACGAAATCTGTTGTAATCGCATGTAACTCAAATAACACCTAGTGCATAGGAGAAGCATATTGCCAGAGGGAAACAAAGTCTATACAATCTTTGACAGACCATTTGGACTAAGATTCATTGGCCTGTTAGAGATGTCTTTCGGTGCTGTTGGTCTACTATCTACAGTAGGATTACTTGCAGCTCTCGTTACTGGAAATCCAGATATGCTAGATGGATTGGGATATATCTACGCCCTACTGATCTTTGTAGGTGTTGTTCTACCTAACCTAATTATTGGAAACTACGTTGATGATCTACGCAAAAATGCGGTCATTGCTCAAATCATCTATAGTATCGTAGCTATGGGTCTTTCTGGATTCTTTCTTGCAGTTAAAGGAATAGGTTATTTCTGGACTGTACCCTTGTTTGAAATTGAACTGCTGTTAGCCATAGGTAATCTTGCAGCTATGATATTTGCCGCTCAGGTATTCATCATTATGTATCTCATTTTCAATTGGGATAAGGCAGTACCACCGGAGGGAGTGAAAGTTATTCGAGACCGCGGCAAAGCCAAACGTATCAGGAGTGGTTTGGTTCTCAGTCCACTATCTCCAACATTGATTGGCTCAGATGGTATGACTGAACTCACAGATGAAGACTCGCAGCGGATTTTAGATGTTCGAAAAGTCGTAACCATTGAAGGTATGGCAATCCTATGCTCTAACTGTAATGGAGCCACATCACTGAATAAAGTCAAAGATAACAGATTGAAGTGTGATTATTGTGGAGTTACTCTAGGAATCAGTAATGTTTTCGTACCCTGTGAAAATCACCCAGAATTCTTAGCAGCTACAACATGTGCAGTTTGTGGAAATCATTTCTGCAGGAAGTGTCTTACCGCTCAAGAGCCACCGATTGATGAACGATGGAAAGGTTCTACAATTTTTGTATGTAGAACTTGTTTTGAAGGCAGGTATAGACCAGCAGTAACAACTACATCGTTTGTTATTCCAATCGACCAATTATTCTCAACTGCAGGAGCGAGATTCGGATCTGTCAGTAAACTCTATCGACGCTTTCTAGGAGCCTATGGAGGTGCGATGAAACATCTATGGAGATTACCATTCCAATTAATTCGCAGCACTGGAAGGGGTAGTGGGGGTAGCGATAATTGTGTTGGATCTCTGATAATGATGATTATCATTGTCATTGCAATTCCACTCATAGCAGGGTTATTACTTCTCCTCGGTGCGATTATTATCATTCCTCTTCTCTTCTATGTGGGGCTAGTAATTGTTACTATTGAAGCTATTAAGGTGATAAGTAGAACAGATTTCCAATCAATAGATTCAGTTAGGATTCAAAGTGTCATTAAGAAGAAGACACCAAAAGTCAAGGAGTCGACTCTAAGATCCGTAACAAGATCATGGGAACAAGATTTCAAATCAAGATCAATTGCAGTACAAAGGAAGCGTGAAATAGAACGTAGAGAACGTTTGAGCGAAAGGAATCAAGATCAATCATTCTTTGGAGGAGGTACGAGATATTGAGTTCTTTGCAAAAAATGATAATGTGCCCAGTTTGTGGTGGTTCCGTTATTATTGAACATACTGACCAGGTCAATCTTTGTTCCTATTGTGCAAGTCCAATCTTAGGGCCAAATCAAAATAGAAACTGTACAAATCATCCAGATACCCTTGCGACTGAGGTTTGCCATGTTTGCAAAGACCTGATTTGTGATGATTGTACAGAAAAACGCGTAGGAGATTACGGTGGAAAACTCCTTACTATTGTGAATTGCTCCAAGGAAAGCTGTATTGCTGAAAGTGAATGGGCACGACCATTGAATGAAGAATACCAACGCTTGGCGAATATGGAATGGGCAGATAGAGCTGATAATTTCATTCTCAGGATTACAGGAGTTGGTGCCGTTGTGATGATGATATTCGAGCTCTACTTCATCCTTGGAATGCTAAATCTTCAGTACTTCACTCCATTTGGAAGTTTACTCCCTACAGGAGGTCTATTCCCAGGAATACTAGTAATAATGCTAATGATCATCGGTAATATTCTTGCCGCAGTATTATTGCAAACAGCACTCCAAGTATATGTTCATGAGAGACAGCTTACTTCAGGAGCTTTCCTCATAGTTGCTTTAATTCTTGAAGCGGCTTATCTCATCTGGAGAGGGCTTTACTTCAATCTCGTACAAGTTCCGGATCCACTCTTCCTGAATATATTACTAACAGCTTTTCTATTTGGAGCATTGTTAGTATTCATAGGTTCTCTCGGTGCGATCTATATCGGAAATAAGAAGCGCATTCAAATGAATAGGGCTTTGGATCAACTCAATCTTTCAACTAAGAAAGCACTAAATGAATTGTGAAGAGAGATTTCAGGTTTCATTCAGGTACATCGAAGAGATCTATGAGCCTGAATCTATCCACATCAACCAGTCCCAAGTCTGTAATCTTGAGTTTAGGAATTACTGGTAGAGATAAGAAAGCCATGGCCATAAATGGTTCCTCAAGATTAGTTCCAATTTTGAGAGCAGCTTCTTTGAGGTCCTTCAGTTTTTCACATACATGTTCAATTGGTTGATCGCTCATGAGACCTGCAATTGGTAATGGTAGCGATTCTAAGACCTCACCATCTTTCACAATTGCGATGCCTCCATGCATCCTAACTATTTGAACCGCGGCTGCAATAAGATCTTCATCATTAGTTGAAACGGTTACTATGTTGTGACTATCATGAGCAACTGAGGAAACCATGGCTCCTTCTTTGATTCCCATTCCTTTCACAAATCCAACTGAAGTTGGCGGAGATGCATTATGCCTCTCGATAATAGCAATCTTTGTTAGGTCATTTTCAATATCTGGCACGACCAGACCATCAACTACCTTTGCTTCTTCTATTAGATGATCAGTTACAATTTGGTCTTTGATCATTCCAATCACATTCATGTGAGAACCTCTGGCTTTAACCTGGAAATCCTCAGGTTCAAGATATTGGATATTAACAGAACGTCTCAGACGAGGTTGCTCTTGCACCCCGAATTCTTGAACCATCTTCCCATTCTGAGCAACAAGCGTTCCCTGCTTGTAGACCTGCTCTACATTGATCTTCTTCAAATTATCAAGTACAACAAGGTCAGCATGGTACCCAGGCGCAACAGCTCCTATGTAACGAAGCCCATAATGTCGTGCTGTAGATAGCGTCGCTACTTTGATAGCTATTACAGGATCAATACCCATTGCAATAGCATCACGAACCATACTGTCAATATGACCCTTCGTTACGAGATCAAGTGAGTTTCTATCGTCGGTAACAAAGCTGCAACACATTGAAGTCATTTCATTGATGATGGGGCCAACAGCTTTGAGATTCTTAGCAGTCGAGCCTTCACGAATATGAATGTGCATTCCCCTAGCCAGTTTATTTTGGGCTTCTTCGAGAGTTGTACATTCATGCTCAGATGTTATGCGCGCAGCAGCATAAGCATTCAAATCAAGGCCATCTAGACCAGGAGCATGACCATCAATCCGCTTACCCATTCTAAGGGCAACTGCAATCTTCTCCAGAACTGCAGGGTCTCGATAGATGACTCCTGGATAGTTCATTACTTCGGCCAGGCCTAAAACGTAATGCTCGGTCATGAGAGGTTTGATGTCAAGAAAGTCCAGAGCTACTCCATTGGTTTCAAGGTCAGTTGATGGTACACAGGAAGGTATCATCATATAGAACTCTAAAGGACCTCCTCTCATGCTCTTGCTCATGTACAGGATGCCTTCCATTCCAAGAACATTAGCTATCTCGTGTGGGTCAGCCACAACAGCACCAGTTCCATGAGGTACAACAGCACGCGCATATTGGATCGGCATCACCATACTAGACTCAACGTGAACGTGGCCATCAATGAATGATGGTGCCACATATTTTCCCTTGAGGTCTGTGACGTTTTTTCCTTCGTATTTGCCGATACCTGCAATGTACTGACCGTGAATTGCAATATCACCTGTGACTATATCACCCGTGAATACATTCACAACATTAGCATTCTTTAACACCAGATCAGCGCGTGTTCTTCCAGAAGCTACGTCTATCATTTGACCCAAGGGGTACTCATCAGAACGTGCAAGAAACATCTCTACTCACTTCATTTTGTGTAGTAATTTACAAACAAAAGGGTTTCCTAATATGCTCAACAATACCGAGTGTGAGATAGAAAAGGAAGAAACTCTCAACACCATAAAGCCCAAGAATGCTATTGAATCATTAATTAGTTGGAGTACACCTGAAGTGAAATACGAGTGTGTGAAAGCAAAGTCATTACTATCCAAAAAGGAGATGACAGCAGATAGCTGGTTTCACATCAATAGGTCTCTCAACGCGTACAGAGGGTGCGAACATGGATGTGTCTATTGTGATGGAATGAACGAGTACTATCATGTTGATAATTTCATGAGCCACATTCGAATCAAGGAGAATGCTCCAGAGATTCTTAGAAAAGAATTGAAGAAACTAGGATTCAATTCTCAGAAGGAACTTGAAACTGAAACCCTCTGGTCGTTTCTACCAGACGATGATGCAAAGCGACTTGCCATGAAGACACCTCGCAGAATCGTCATTGGTGTATGTGGTGGGGTTTCTGATGGATTTCAGCCAGCGGAGAAAGAACACAAAATCACGCAGCAGATTCTAGAAACCTTAGTTGACTTTCGACTACCTGCAATGATTCTAACGAAATCAGACCTAGTACTGAGGGATATAGAACTCCTCAAAGAACTCAATGAGGTTGCTTTCGTCAACGCAGTATTCACAATCACATTACATGATGATGAAAAGCGAAAGATAATCGAACCACGCGCATCTTCGACTCCCGAAAGATTTGCAGCCCTCAAAGAACTAAGACAAGCAGGAATTCCCGGGGGGGTCATGGCAACACCAATCATTCCATGGATTGGTACAAAGCAAGAAAATATGGAAGGTCTTGCCAAAGAAGCCAAAGCGTCAAACGCAGAATTCATTCTCTTTGGCGGTATGACTCTCAAATCCGGTCGTCAGAAAGAATATTTCATGAGAACTATCAAACAGCATTTTCCCAGTTATGTGGATAACCTTCAGAAAGCCTATTCAAACGACAATCGATATGGTCAACCAATATGGAAAATGCTTCCACAAAATACAATGTTAGTGGGGTATCAAATCTGCAAGAAGGTTGGAATTCCAGACAGATCAATTAGACACACCATACCCTATGGACACGAAGGAAATTACAGAGTACTTGGTGCTCTTCTGGATATAGGGTTCTATCAAAACTATATACTGGGCATGAGTTGGAATAATAGAAAAACTTTCCATGAACTCTCTGCTAAACTAGAGCGGGGAGTTGAAGACTTAGAAGTTCTAAGAAATGAAGGTCGGCTTAAAGAAACATTACTCATTACTGATAACATGGTGCAAATTGTGGAGCAGATACTCGACACTGGAACATGTGACTATATGAAGAATCTTCTTGACAGATTACCAAAAGATGATAGTGAGTAAGTTGTTCGAAATTTATGTAGGAAAAAGAAAGAGAAGCTGACCCAGAGAAACTGGGCCAGTTCTAATTGTTATTTTATTTCTTGAACTTCTTCAAATAGACAACCACTACTACAGCAATAATGATGCCGCCCACAGCGATGTATGGAGTTGCAGCAATTAGTCCAGCAAAAGGATCAGAAATTGGAACCAATGCTGGTAAATCTTCTAGTGTGTTTGTCACGAAGGGGTCAACCCTTATTGTAAGGTTTCCTTCTGTTCCGAGAGACCTCATTACATCAAAGATGAAAACTGGATTCTCAGTCAATGCTCCAAATTCGAAGAAAAATCCATTTACTAGTGAACCAGCCATGTTGTCAACAAGGTCAGTCCAAGGAGTAATATGAATCCTACCACCGATGTTGTGTAGAAGGTCAGCACTGAAAAGAAACACATCCTCAGAGATGATTGACACATTGTACCAAACACCCTTTGTTAGGTTCAGTTCCAGATAGTATGATTCACTAACTTCACCTGGAAGTTCCAGATCAAACACATGGGTTCCACCATTCCCTACATTCAGAGTATCCATTGCTACATAGTAATCCTCAGTGATTATATCCCAGTCTAGTGAGTAGGATACATTATACAGAGCATAGGTATCAGTTAAGCTACCTTCGGTATTGTTTGCTACATAGACAGGACTTACAGCAATCAATGTATACTCATCAGAAGTCAGAGTATAAATTGGAAGACTGAATGTATTATCAAAACTAGGATGATCCATAAAGCTACTGCCATCCCACCAGTTGGATAAGGGATAACTAGTACCTACCAATGATCTACCTGTTCTGTCAAATAGCTCGACTTTTGTTGTTGCAGTTACATTATCTTCATTTAACAAAGTTATTGTCATATTGAAGAAATCTATAGCATTAGTTGGAACTCTGAAACCACCCACACGTGTCATGGAGGTTGTAAGATCATCAGTGATTGGTCCAATGTTGAACTCAAATTCACCAAGATAGTCACCATCCATTTCTACAAAGAGAACATATTCTCCTGCTGACATGTAGATAAAGGGAGAGTCGGGGAAATATGTATCATAATTTACAGTGAATTGTCGCATCACCATGTCTTCAGTAACTGTATAGATATACCAATCACATGAACCAGAATAGAATGTTGAATTCACTCTCATGAATGAGTCCTCTTCTACTGTGAGAAGGTATCCCGTCTTTGCTACATCTTCATTAAGATTTTGAAGTAGAAACTCCTCATTAAGAGGCAATTCATCATCCTCAACTGCAGAGTTGTACAATGCATAATGGACATTGTCACCACCCAAAACTGTCAGGTAGTATGTTTCGCCCTGTATTGACTTGTAGAAGTAATTATCAGATAACGGAAATGGGAAATCATAGTACATTCGCATTTTGCCGCCCGCCGCCATATAGGTATCAGATGAGAGTGAAAGGATTGTCGGATGCGTGGATGTAACTAGCATTGCATCTGGATAATTAAATGAATATGAAATCATAGCGAGTTCAGTTGGTGAATTGTACTTGTAAGTTCGGACAGTCGGTGCTTTTTCTGTATGTACAATTGAACCGTCAACTACTGTTAGTTCACTTCCTGGAAGTGAGTCCTGTACAACAGTACCAATGGGTATAGTCTGTGGAGTCACAGCTTGTGGATGTATATCAAACATCACAAGACCAGAATGGTCAAATCCAGCGCCAATCCATATGTAGTGTGTTCCGACTCCGGGTTTGAATGGAGTTACTACAATATCACCGTCCATTCCGCCACCATACGTAATCACAGTTTCCTCAGAGTCAAGGATTACAAATTCCCACTCTATATCATCTTGCAGTGAATTAATTGTTAGATGGATAAACTCAGCGCCAGCTGTTGTTAATGTCCCTATGTACATTAATTCGGATTCTATAGCAATGGTAGTAGTTTGTCCCATATTCAGAGTGAAAGAACGACGATTTGTGGTAGCGTTGGTTTCACCATCAAGATCCCAGAATGTTGGAAGAAGTGTATCTTCACCCCAAACACCGTCAGTTGTTAATGCGTCGTGACTGTGCCATTCAACTGGAACTTGACCGGGACTTGAGAAAGTATCAGCAGATCTACTCCATCCATTATTATCATTTCTGTATCTCTCATAATCAATATCTTCTTCTAAATTGAGATAATCACTGGTAATCATATCAAATATTGTTGGTTCTGCATACAAGTATGTATGCCCGTTTTCATCAGCTTCGAACACTCGTTCGAAGGTTTCATCAGTCATTGTAATCTGTGCGGCTGAAGCAGGCGTGACCAGTAAACTGAAAGTCATCGCTGCAACCACAAGCAGACATAGTAGTGTTTTTTTATCAATGCGCGACATTGCACATCCTCACCTAACCTTCGTATCAAACTTGAATGAATATGAATGATGTGGAAATATAGAAAGTGAAAAAGAAAAAGAAGCTGACCCAGAAGAACTGGGCCAGTTCATTTGTGTTATTTCTTGAACTTCTTGACGTAAACAACTACGACAACAACAATTACTACAGCACCGATTCCAAGTGGAACAGCAAGATCACCGAGCATTCCAAACACATCAAGTCCAGCGGGTGCTAGTGGTGGAAATACCTCAAATTCATAGGTGTCCATCGGTGTGATTTCAACCCAAAGATGTCCTTCAACAGCAAGAGTTCGATCCACAGTAAATCTGAGATAGATCTGTTCGGATATTGCTCCAAACTGAATCGACAAGTCAGGAATACTGCCTTGAAGAGCATCGCTGAGGTCGCCCCAATTTGTGTAATGAGTACGCTCATTGTAAGGAGCATATGATAATACACTATTGAGATTATTTACATCACCAGTGCCAATTGATACATTATACCAAGTACCTGGAGTTACATTCAATTTCAATGAATATTGCTCAAGTCCATCTCCTGGAATAGCCAATGTGAAATTATGATCTGCAGAGGAGCTGCTGACATCTAGAAATGCAGTTCCTTCAAAGTTATCATGTGTCACATCTTCCCAGGTAATAGTGATATTTACAGGGAAGTTTTCGAAATAATCGCCTACCCCAACTGTGTTGTTATACGGATAGGTTGAAACAAGGATTATTGCATAATCTTCGCTGTATTTTCTAGTAGATATAGTATACTCTGCAGTATTCGGTTGAGATGAATGTGAAATCTGACTCGAACCGTCGAACCAGGTTCCAATCGTAAAGCTACCACTCCATCTATTTTCGTTGAATTGATCATTGATTTTAGCGCTCATTGAAACTGATACGTTGTAAAGATTATCTAGAGTGGCCGTGAAATTATACTGACGACCGGGATCAGTCGGCACAATAAATCCACCAACGTTCACAATACCAGCAGAGGTATCGGTAGTCAAAGATGCAAAAGTGAATTCTATCCACTCCGAAACATACGGCTCCACAATGACTTCAAAGATGTAGTCACCTGCAGGAAGATAGTAGTGTGGACTTCCTATCAAAGAAGTTGAATCCGCCAGTCCTAGATAGTATCTGTAACCATCATCATAGGTTGCCCAGGCATTTATGGCGAAAGCGGCAGTCGATGTATCATTGACTTTTATCACCGAATCTTCAGTCACAGCTAAGGTATACACTTTTGTTTCATCATGACCAAATAGATTATCCACCTTAAACTCTTGATTCACTATAAGTGGGGTTGCTACATCAACCTCATGATAGAGCGAATAGTCGATATTATCTCCACCTGTCACTGTGATGTAGTGGACGTCACCACCCAAATTATACTCACCGTATTCTGGTAATGATGTGGTGTCAGCGTATCTATATCCTTCAGATGATCCATATAACAAAACATCACTTGTGAAAATGATTGCTGGTGGTTGGAACAAACCAAACATCGGCATCGGATAGTTGAATGCATAAATTATCCTAGATACATCAGTTCCAGGATCTACTTTGTAGGTTCGAATTGTTGGTACTAGCTCATCATGAGTCCAGCTTTCTGTTCCTTCTAGAGAAAGAATCTCACCAGTTGGAAGTGTATCAGTGAGAATCTCACCTGGTGCAATCAACCTTGGTGCAATTGCTTCTGGGAAGAAATCAAAGAGTGCCAATTCTCCATTCAAAGTATTGGCTTGTAGAATAATAGTGTAAGTTCCTACAATTGATGGAAGGAATGGAAGTATTACAATATCTCCACCAGATCCAGATTGGGATCCCATTCTATGGCCCTCAGGATCTAGGACTGTGAATGTCCATGAGAATCCGTCCTGCAGACAAGCAACTGTAAGATGCACAAATTCCTGTCCACTTATTGCAAGTGTTCCGTAGTAAAGATAATCGCCATCCATCGCAACTGAAGTGTGCTGTCCAAAACCAAGCGAGAAAGACCTTCTCTCGAGTGTTGTATTTACGACTGCTTCAGACCCATCACCTCCAACAAAATCATAGAAAACAGGAAGCATTGATGGATTTCCAAGATTTCCACTACTAAAAGTGTCATACTGTCGCCACTCAAATAGAGTACTCGTATCTTCAGAATAGCTCGAGCCCGAGGATGACCATCCATTGGCTGAATACGTGTATGTTGTAAGGTCAATATCCTCATTAAAATACATCATCGATGAGGATGGTAGCCATAGTGGATCATCCGATGGAACATAGATGTAAGTATGATTATTATCTCCAGGAGCATATGCATAGTTGAAGGATTCTTCAACCATGT
>JABCSP010000267.1 GCA_018238825.1 Candidatus Thorarchaeota archaeon
ACGGGCTGGACTTCTTCTTCATACCCCTAACAAGTTATGATTGGCTGCTCTGCGCGCTATTCGCAGCGCCTGCGATTATTGGCATGGAGCTGTACAAGTGGCACCTAAGGTCTCAGGGCAAGGAACTGTGAGAGATACTGAAGAACTTGAAATTTACCATGCATGTATATGGTGGGATATATTTTCCACAGATACTCTATAAATACATGAATGTCTCCTGAAACGGTGGCGAATGTCTTGGCACGAAAAACCACTTACTCACTCAAGAAGATGAAGCGTAAGGGCAAGAAGATTGTTATGCTCACAGCTTACGATGCCCCGTCAGCCAGCATTCTCAGCGAGTGCGGCGTGGATATGATTCTCGTGGGTGATTCGGTCGGCAATGCTCTGCTTGGATATGAGAGCACGATTCCAGTCACGCTCTCAGACATCATCCATCATTGCGCCGCGGTTGCTCGCGCCAAGCCCAAGAGTCTGATTGTTGGTGACATGCCATTCATGTCCTACAAGGTCAGTATTCCTCAGGCGCTCAAGAATTGCAGCCGCATGCTGCAAGAAGGCGGAGCTGAGGCAGTCAAGATTGAAGGCGGTGGCAATGTGGTAGACATTGTCGCAGCTCTTGTTGATGCAGGAATCCCCGTGATGGGGCACATAGGGCTCACACCTCAGTCAATATTCGAGCTAGGTGGATATCGTGTCCAAGGTAGGACTGCTGATCAAGCTGAGGTTCTGGTTGAACAGGCCAAGCGTCTTGAGAAGGCCGGAGCATTCTCTCTCGTCATTGAGCTAGTGCCGTCAGAGACAGCAAAGATGATCACTGAGGCCGTTGAGATACCCACAATTGGTATCGGTGCTGGGCCTTACTGTGATGGACAAGTACTGGTGCTATGGGATATGCTCGGTTTGTTCGAGGACTTTAAACCAAAATTTGTGAAGAAGTATGCAAACATACGTAACGTGATTATAGATGCAGTGAAAGAATATTCAGAAGAAGTAAGAAAAGGTGTGTTCCCTGAACCGGAACACAGTTTTGAAATGTCAGAAGAAGAAACTGGTCGATTATATGGAAGATCAAAGCCCTCTCGTTAGAGGGCTAGGTTTCCTGAATTTTAATTACTCTTCTTTGATTGAATCATTGATTGCTTCAATGAGTTTTTGGGGATCTACTCCGTGAGCCATTGCTCCCTGCTCAATAGTTTCAAATCTTGCTGCAGCGCAGCCATAGCAGTGAAGTCCGTTCTCCATGAAAGCACCTGCAGTTTCAGGCCACTTCATAACTACTTCAGCAATGCTCATGTTTTTGGTTACATTCTGTGTCATCGTTACTCACCATTAACTATGGTTAACAAATCTGATTTGGAAATTTACTCTAATATACTTTACTTTGTGAACCAAATCTAATATCTTGTGAGTGTATGAATGGCTTTCACAGTATCATGTGATCTAGACCCATTTCCCTTAGAACCTCGGGATAGATCTTGTACAGCGGTTTGATTTTATTCATGAGTCCCAGGGCTTTGGTCACAGAGCCTTGAAGCTTCACCTGACCTTTGGCCATTGCAACAGTTGTGCTCAATTTGTCCTGCCAGAATTTATTCGTAGTTTCTGACTTGGACCATACTGCGATTTCTGGTTCAACCTCACTATCAAATAGAAGTGTTCCAATTTCTCCATTTGGTCCAGGGTCTCTGAAGTTGATTGTCATATGTATTTCAGGATCTTCAATATCAAATCTCACAACGACTTGTGATTTTGTCATTTTCTCCATGACCTCGGCTTCTTGTTTTGCCTTAGCCCAGAAATTGTTGAATATTTCTATGAATTGTTCCTTACTCTCAAACGACACCATTAAGTTGTCCTCCGACTTATCAATTCTTAATGAAAGCCAGATAGAAGTCTTTTGGATGACAATATAGTCTAGTTTGCATGCAGATATCTGCTAAGTTCCCATGATGATATCTCAATTGAATGAGGATCTTCATTAGCTTTAACATAGTCCTGCCATTCATGCATCCTGATGGATACTAGTGTGTCTACTAACGAATCTCCTAATTCCTTTCTCATAAAGTGACTCTCTTTCAATAGTGCTAGAGAATCTCTCAGACTTCCTGGGAGTGATTCTACATCAGAGGCAGATTTGTACAGGTTTGTTGTCGTTGGTTCTGATGGTTCAAGGGTTCTCTTAATACCATCCAAGCCTGCTGCTAGTATTGCGGCTATAGCAAGATGAGGTGAAATTGTCGTATCAGGACATCGTAACTCGATTCTTGCCGCTCTTTCAGAACCGTTGAAATGAGGGACTCGTATCATAGTACTTCGATTCCTATACCCCCATGCAATCCTTGTCGGTGCTTCAAATCCGGGAACTAATCTTTTGTAAGAGTTGACAGTTGGTGCTAGTAATGCAATAAGACTGCTAGCATGTTCGAGCAGCCCTGCTACATAGTTTATTGCCATCGGGGATAATCCTCCATTTCCTTTTGAAGCAAAGAGATTTCGTGAACCATCGGTTTCCCAAATACTCTGATGGAGGTGGAGTCCTGATCCATTTTGGTCGGTGAATGGTTTTGGCATAAAGGTGACATCAATACCACGCATTGAAGCCATCTCCATGATTATTTGACGTCCTAAGAGTATGTTATCGGCGGCTGTTGACGCAGTTGTATATTGAAGTCCTACTTCATGCTGACCTCTCGCAACTTCATGATGGTGGGAGGTTGTTGGAATCCCTACTGCATTCAATGTTCTTATGATGTCGCGTCTGAAGTCTAGTTCAGAATCTATTGGGCGTGAGGAGAAATACCCGCCGGAATCAAGCGGCACAATTGAATCATCAGAATGCCTTTGTATCGTGAAGAATTCCAACTCTGAGCCTATCATAAGTTGAAACCCGCGTTTGGAAGCTTTAGAGATCAGTTTATTGAGAATGGTACGTGGATCACGTGGATGCGGTTTTCCAGAGGTCTCATAAACTCTACATAATAGAAATGCTGCTGCTGGGTCCCAAGGTTGTGGTGTAGGGGTGGCGCCTAAGGAGCGAAGAAGAACATCGCTATCGTTTATTGAAGCAAATCCCGGTACTGAGGAACCATCCATCACTATACCATTCTCAAGTACATCATCAAGTTGATCAATGCCAACTTCGTAACTTCTCATATGTCCAAGTAAGTCGCTAAATACCAATCTAAGAAATTCTGGGTTTCCATGTTCAGTGTGCATCAATGGCGTCCTCTGTTTTTTGATTTAAGGTGAGAGAGAGTCATTGCCTTCTTGTGCGGACCTTGGGGTGGGAAACTTGAAGTTTCCAATCTATAACTCTAAGGCAAATACCTCTCTCTAAGATGATTAGTTTCAAATCGGACTATATGCTTTTCTTACTGAAAGCGGAAAATATATCTATATTTTGTTCGGTATCTGGGGCTATGACCGAAATGTATTCGGAAAATGTTGACGAAACCGATTTAGAACTTTTACGATTATTACAGAGTGATAGTAAGCTGAAGATCTCAGAGCTAGCAAAAGAAGTTGGTAAGGGGATTGCTACAGTACATTCTAGAATGAAGGTGCTAAAGAAGAAAGGGATAATCCGGCGCTATGCAGCTATTCTCGAACCTAAGAAGGTGGGTCGCGAAACTCTTGCCTTTATTCTTGTCACAGTTAGATATCGCGTACCTGGACGAAAAGGAGTAGTTTCTCAACGTGAATTCTGCAAAGAGATTGCAGTTCACCCACTTGTTCAGGGTGTTCATGTTATCAGTGGAGATTATGATGTTTTACTGAAAGTTCGTGCGAGAAATATAGATGAAATGAACCGGTTCATTGTTGACTTTCTGAGAGAACTTCCCCAGGTCGATAAGACACATACGATGTTTTCAATGGATACCTATCTTGATTCCCCAGAACTACGGGATCTTACAGGAACCAATGATGTGGTCATCAAAGAGCTCTAAAAGGAACTCCCATTCTAACACGAAGCAAATCTATTACATCATGCAGTTCGCGGACTCGTTCATGATTTGTACGATATTGTGGTTTCCTCATATCCATGAGGTTCGGAGTCTTTCGAAGTAGATTCAAATTCATCAGTTTCTTCATTGTGTTTTTC
>JABCSP010000268.1 GCA_018238825.1 Candidatus Thorarchaeota archaeon
ATGAACTCCGGGGCAAGTTTGTGATTATAGATTTGATGGCGATTTGGTGTAGTCCTTGTACTTCTCAGGGCATTGAATTGCTTGAGATCTACAATAGCATTGATTCTGACTTGCTAATCATTCTCTCGCTCACTATAGATGACGCAGAAACGATTGAAATGATGGCTGATTATAAGACGAATAATGACTTGCCATGGCCACACGGTCTGGATACCAGTGATGTATTTGGTGATTACTTTTCAGTATCATCCATCCCAACATTGGTGATAATTGACGACAACGGGTACTTCAGATGGCTCCACTCTGGTTTTTGGACTGAGAGCAGTATCACCGAAACCCTTTCTCAAATGATGCCCTGATTGTTGAGTTGTTGAGATGATGATGCAAGGAGTAATCGAACTGGCCATTTTCTTGGCAGGTGCTTTCACGACTGGACTTTATGTGGCTCTTTCGCCTTGCTTATTCCCGTTGCTTCCGCTATTCTTAATCCGAAGCCTTAATGCCACTGATAGCCGAAAGCAGAGTCTTCTTGTGACTGGAGTTCTTGTCCTGGGTTTGATTACATCTCTGGCTGTACTATCTCTTGTCACTACTATAGTACAAGCATTCCTGCTGAATCACTTCACCAACCTTCAAGCGGTGATAGGAGGTATAATTGTATTCTTTGGGATACTCACCATGTCGCAAACCTTACGAAACGCCTTACACCTTTCAAGCCTAGCTCCAAATGTTCAGCCGAGTAATCCAAAAAGTCTTGCAGGTGTTTTTCTAGTAGGACTTGGCTACTCATTCATGGCGGCTCCTTGTGCATTCTCTGCAATAGTTGCCATCCCAATCATCTTTGGCGTTCAGTCGAACTCTCTTAACATGATTCTGATGTTTGTTTTCCTTTCCATCGGGATTTCGATTCCTTATCTGGCAATCGCATTAGTCACCGGCGAAAGTAGAACGAGGATGACTATGTCTCTGCAACATCACACACGTAAGATTGAGATTCTGGCTGGAATCCTACTGATTGCAATTGGAATCATCCTGATACTCCCTGTCTTTGGGATCACGCTACTGTACTAATGGCTGCGTTTCACAAAAAGAGATTCTCATCCCTAGACCTGAGAATATCAACTGCAGAACCATCCCTCTGTTTGTACTCAATACCTCTGATCAAAGCAACTGGTATTCTTTCATCCGCTTGACCCATCACGAGTTCAGCCGCAGAGGCGAGTTCGTCAGCTAGACAGACAAGAGAAGATCGCAGCTCTCTGCCAAATAGGTCCTTTCTGTTGCTGTTATCCGTAAAGGGAAACATTCCAGCTACGCCTATCGCAAGATTGGTTGTCCCCTTTCTCCAAGGTCGACCTTGAGTATCGCAGATGATTACAGGTAAGTGAAATCCAAATACCTTGGAAAGCTTGACATGAAGTTTGCTGGCTGAATCGTCTGAATCTTCTGACAAAGCGACAAATCGTCCTGTAGGAGCGTTACTACTGTCGACGCCTGAATAATCAGTGATAAGCCCTTGTCGAGTTTGAGTGATTAGTACAGGGGATTCTCGAACTATCTCGACTGCCTCGCGAAGAGCAAGTTCTACCTTCTCCGGTCCTTGACCCGTTTTCTCAGCAATCGTTCGTGCCTTGTCTGAGATATCACTTTCATCTATCTTGAAGACTCTTCCTTCCGCAATTGATACAATCGTATGTGATACAACTAGGATATCTCCCGGCTTCGGTTCTTGACTGTCTGTTTGAAAGGTCGCTAATATCAACTCAGAGAGGTCATCTATCTCATTTACTAAAGGCATGCCCCTAATTGGGATTATCTCAAGGCGCTGAGCTCGCACGGGATTTATCATCTCTCTTTGGACGGTTCCGTACCGCCAATATCTTTTGCTTCAGGTATCTCATCTTGCGGTAGCTTTTCAATTGCAGATACATCTTGATTGATGTCTTCGCCTAATCCTGCTTGTAACCTCAATTCTATTGGTATCGCCTTGTAAAGTAGAACTCCCCCGATGACATTGATGCATGCTTGCACGATATTCCAAGGAAAATATAGGATTGCATCAGCAAGAGCAAATTCGAAGGTTGCTGCGTGGAAATAGGGTGCCAAAATGAGAGTTGCGAAGAACATACCTACCGACCTGAATAAAGAAGCTGTCACCACCCAAACGAAAACTTCTGTCCATTCACTCATCCCACGTCTGCGTGTGATTCTCTTGGCAAGTATTATTCCCAGAATCGTAAGCAACTCAGCTACGCCCTTGAATGTAGCACCTGCTATTTTTCCTCTGTATGCAATGGAAACCCACATGATGAAAATGGTGATAATCGAATGGAAACCACCCAATCCAAGAAGAATGATCACTAAAGGGATTCCTGTTGGATCGAGGGTGAAGAATCCAACAGTTCTGATGTCAGTGACTCCGAGAATGGGGTAAGCTTCAAGTATGATGACCATTGCACTGAATAGAGCTAAAAGGGCTATACTCTTGGAATCTTTACGAACCGGGCTGATTCTTGGCCATTGCATTAGTGCAGTGTGTCTCCTTGTACATTAATTTGTGGGATTGACCAATTTCAATAAGCAGCCTAGAGATTAGGGAGTATTAAACGATTACTAAGAGAAAGAGAGAGATAGTCCCCGACCCGAAGACCGGGGACAAAGGAGGAGAAAAGAGAATAGCTCTATTTGCCTTTCATTGCTTCTGGGTGATTCTCCATGACATGGCTCTTCATTTCCGCTTGGGAGTTGAAGGAATGACCACAGAGCTTGCACTCAATCTTTGTTAATTCATTTTCGGGCATAACTATCAATTAACTATAGTATACTTAACAATATAAAAGCATTACGCTTGGGCGTTGAGAAGGTTTCTATATTCGGAGGTATAGTATTTGGTCCAACATCATACTAGCATATACATTGGGAAACCCTTTTCATACTCAAAGTCAAAAGGTACAGAGTGACCTGCAATGTTTGGTGTCGAAGAAGAAGCATACCCGCTCGAGCAAATGATTGACGTTGCATCAGGTAGAGCACGCGCAGACCTCGTTTTGAAGAACGCATCGGTGGTGAATGTCTTTACCAATGACATCATTGAGGGTGATGTTGCTATTCATCGGGGGTACATTGCGGGTATTGGGAAATACGAGGGTAACTCTGCTATCGATATGAAGGGCAAATATGTCGCCCCCTCTTTCATTGATGGTCATGTGCATATTGAGTCATCAATGGTCACGCCCATTCAGTATGCCCGCGCTGTTGTACCACATGGCACAGGTGCAGTGATTGCAGACCCTCATGAGATCGCAAACGTTCTCGGCATGGAAGGGATTATGTTCATGCGCAAGAGCATGCGAAGCGGTCTATTGGATTTCTATGTTATGCTACCATCTTGTGTTCCATCAACTGACTTGGAAACTAACGGTGTGGCTCTTGATTCCCTAGACATAAAGCCATTAATGACCGAGCCGTATGTCCTTGGATTAGCCGAGGTGATGAACTATCCAGGAGTAATCTATAGAGACCCCGCGGTCCTTGGGAAGATACGAGTTGCAATGCAGCATAATAAGCGAATTGACGGTCATGCTCCGGGTCTATCTGGGATGAGTCTAAACGCTTACGCCGTTGCGCGCATAACCTCTGAACACGAATGCACAACATTGGAAGAGGCTAAGGAGAAACTAGCTGTTGGAATGCAAATTCATATCAGAGAAGGCTCAACAGCCAAGAATCTCAAAGCCCTTGTTGGAATTCTCAATCCAGGAAGTGCCATGTTCTGCAGCTTCGTAACAGATGATCGTAACACACTGGATTTAGTTACTAAAGGACACATTGATAGTATGGTGCGGGATGCCATCGCTTTTGGTGTAGATCCAATCACAGCCATAATGGCAGCAACGATTTCCACTGCTCGACACTATGGTCTTAGACACAAAGGGTCCATTGCACCAGGTCACCATGCAGATCTTGTTGTTCTTGATAATCTTAAGAAAATCAATGTGAAGATGGTATTCAAGAGAGGCGAGCTTGTTGCAAAGGACGGTGTGCTAGTTAAAGAAATGGGCGAGATTGAAACCCCGCGCCTACGAAGATCCGTGAACATCAGC
>JABCSP010000269.1 GCA_018238825.1 Candidatus Thorarchaeota archaeon
CAGCAATTGATGTGACTATCTTAGCCATACTGTGACCCCATTCATAATCAACCTGGGGTTCAATCTTCTTGTGTGATTCCGCGTAGGATCCATCGACGTCAAATTCGTAAGGAGCATCACGTGAGAAATAACTACGAGCCATCTTGAAGTCATCTGGATTATCCCAGTCCATTGTCCACAGTAACGGGTGGAATTCAGCAATGTAGAAGGTTCCACCAGGTTTCAGAAAATGAGCAACTATCTCAGCCCATCGTTTTAGATCATGCAACCAGACAAGAACACCATAAGATGTGAAAACAATGTCAAACTGCTCATCAAGTATGTCAGGTAGGTCAAATATGTTAGACTGGATGAATCGAGCATCAATCTTTGCTTTCTTGGCCAAGTCCTGAGATATTGAAACCCCATCAGTTGAGAAATCGACTCCAGTTACCTTTGCACCCTCACGTGCCCATGATAGCGCATCAATGCCAAAATGGGACTGAAGATGTAACAGACTCTTTCCGCGCACATCACCAAGTTCCTCAAGCTCAATAGAGTTCAGTGCGGTTTCGCCCTTAAGGAACTCTTTAGTCCTGTAGGTCTGAGATTCGACGTTAATCTTTGCAAACTGATCCCACATGGTTCGGTTTGCGTCATAGTACTTGTCCAAGTCTTTCATCTTGCTTCGACTCAGTCACAGGGTTTCAGGGTCTTCTTTGAATCGTTTGGTCTGTGCTTTATTCGCCTAGTTCTTGTGCAAACCGTTGACCGAACTCGCGTGCCTTTGCGGGTTCATCATCCTGCAAGGGACCTTCCCGATCTAACACAAGTGCACTTAGACCAGGTGAGAGAACATTAGCACCAGAAGCCTTCTTCTTCAACAGCCCTTCAATTTGTTTAGCAGCCTTTCCTTCATGGGAAGTAGCTTGATAGGTGTCATAGGATGCAACTAGTTTTCCATCAAGTCCTTTCTTAGCCGCTTTCTTTACTGCACCCTTTATTCCGCGGGTTGCTCTGAATGCGTGGATTGGACCTCCAAAGAGCACGCCATCATAAACAGAGAGATCTTCAGATTCTACATCATCAATATTGATGACCTTGCACTCAGCAATTCCAGTTTCCTCGATTCCAGAAGCAATTTCTCTTCCGAGTTTCTCTGTATTTCCGTAAGTGGAATCAAACACAACTAGTACTTTCTTCATTATAATAACCAAATTGTAATTTTAGAATAATCAACACGATAGGATTTAAGATTTAGCAGTTACGCAGTAGTTCAATCAGTCTTTCTGAAATTGTACTGTACAAATGGGCGAAACTCGGTTCCATCCACAACATAGTAGGTTCGGCTAACATATCCTGAATAACTCTGCAGACCTACTTCAATGACCGTTCCATTTGCAAAACGATGTGCATGAAACGACTGTCTACTCTTGAAGAAGAATTTACGATCGAGTCCCCACTTCTCATCAGGCCCAAGAATTCGTGCAATCATGACATCTGCAACTTCGGCATCTTTGACTTTACGATAGATTGTGGGAATAGTGGTCTGCTCAGTGATTTCAATGCCGTTCTTCCTCAGAATGTATGAGAGTACCATGGACTCCAATGACTCACAAGCAGTTTTCTTAGAATCATCAGGTCCTGCGAAAATGGGTGCTCCTATGATTTTAACTCCCGGTGTTTTCTGACGTGTAGTGCCGGTTTTCCTAGCCCACCTTGCATTATCACTGACAGATTTTGCGCGTCGGCGAGCTTCTTCCCTCTTTCTCTCTGACATTTTCTTGAAGTCCCTATTACGAGTTGGAGCAAGATAAATCTGATAATTGTTGCCATGAAGGATGGCATATTGTGAAACGTGCTGTGAAGGGAATATAGTCGATAGTTCCTTTCTAAGCTTCTGAGATTCTCAGGTCAGATTCATTCAACCTGCGGGCTTCAGGAAGTTTTGATGTAAGAAAGCTCTTGTCAAATCTGACATAGAGAATGTATCCAGGTATTGTCTGCAAGATAGCAAAGATAGGAACCAATAGTGTAAAGATTGCGGACTCCACATTTCCTCCATGCGTCCAGAATAAGTAAAAGACAGATATCAGAAAGATAAGAGATGATACCCCCGAGTAACCTTTCAGGTAGCTACTGTAACTGTCATGGACTGGTTCCACTTTGTATAATTTGTTCTCAGCTTCAGCTGGAATGCTGTAGTGAATAAGACCTGCATCCTCCATTATCCACGAGATGGCAAATAGGCCAAAAGCAATAGGAGCGATAAGTCCAGCCAAGGTGACAATGACCGGAGGTGCAAACTGGGGAAGACCAGTTTCAATCAAAAACCCGTTATAGTCTGTCTGGGTCATAAACAGAAGAGGATCTATGACATTGACAATTGCTGCAATAAGACCCAGTATCAAAAGGGATACTAGACTGGCTCTTCCAAACCACTGCTTGATGCTTAGTTTGTTCTGAGGAACTGGCAGATACGCATCTTTGTAACCAGATAGTTGCACTCTTTTCACTTTGAGGAAAATAGGAGCAAACAATCGGGGCATCAACAACGCTGTAATGATGGAACCCACCATTGGAATTCCAAATGCAAGAAGTAGGAAGTGGTAGGGTGTCTGAAGTCCAAATATTGGAATGACAGTGTTCCAATCAGGATTTGAGAATGCATAAAAAATACTGATTACAAATCCTATGATTGTGAATAGTCCCAGAATAGCCGCAGTTCTACCATTACCATTTGACATCATGAGTAACCTCTAATCAAATACAGGTATTATGCTACAAAAGTATTGTCTGGGTTTCCAACAAGTTACTGACTTTCAGTACACCCACTAATTTCAATTCAGGCGCACTACCAATGCAGAGTCTAGTTCTCAAAGTTATGATATTCAGATAGCCATGCAAGTTTCAGTTCTTTCTACACCAGGAGCATCATGGATACGCTCAACTAGTTTTCGAAAACCTGATTTTGCAGGAAGGTCAGCGTAGGCAATGATATCATATGGTCCCGTCACCATATGCACATGCTCGATTTCCTTGACTTTTTGAATCTCATCGAAGGCAGCACCTGACTGTCCTCCCTTGACTTGAATTAGAACAATAACAACCACCATAGTCGAAATCTCCTAAATGCAATATACTGTAATGATAACTTATGCACAAAAGTATAGCTGAAAATAGAAAAGAACGTGTTCTTTTCATATAGAATAAAGGAAAGTTGCTACTTCAACACATACCAAGACTGTGGGAGTAACTGAAACTACGGACTCGAAAGGATATAATACACGCTTGCAGCACTAATGATGGAAGGTGTACCAAATTGGAGATGCTCTATTTTATCCCAGGGGATGGAATGCCTCAGGACGAGATCAAACGACGTGAAGAAGTGACAAATGCACTTGCTCGTGAAGGGGTCACTGTCACGGTGGAAGAGGTTGGCAAAGGGCCTCTCTCGATTGAATCAGCAATTGAGGAGTATATGTCAATCGGACCAATGTTGGAGAGGCTCTATCAACTTAGAAAAGAAGCCAAGTATGATGCAATCATTATTGGATGTGCAGGAGATCCTGGACTTCGGGCCGCAAGAGAGTTGATGGATGTTCCAATCATTGGACCGCAAGAGTCAGCGTACCATTTTGCATGCATGATAGCAGAACGTTTCAGTGTCATCTCACCAATGCAAGCTGGGGTGGAGTCTGCAGATGACCTCATAGCTCGTGTAAGAGAAATGGGGCTTGAGAGTCGGTTTGTATCTGCCGAATTCGTCGATATTCCAATTGTGGAAATGTGGGGTGATGATTCTGAGAGATTTGTCAGGCTTTTGTCAAAGGATTTAAAATTTGCTAAACTCATTGTTGGAATTACTGGTGGTAGAATAAGTATATCTAGATATAGAACAAAAATTATCATCCGTTATATCTATGTTTTAATAAAAGATTTTTTTAGTAAAAAATAAGAAAAATAGAGAACTATTTTCTAAGTTCTCTTCTTAAAATTTTTCCAGATATCGTCTTCGGAAGCTCTTCCATATATTCAATAATTCGTGGATACTTGTAAGGTGCAGTCACCTCTTTTACATGGTCTTGCAGTTCTTTTGTCAACGCTTCTGATGGTTT
>JABCSP010000270.1 GCA_018238825.1 Candidatus Thorarchaeota archaeon
CGAGTTCTTCTTCGACTGCGGCAAGAAGCCAGTTCCAACCAACTATTACCAACGCGGGCTCATAGCGATCATTCTCTTTGAATAGACCTTCTTCCTTTGCAACCTCGAGATGAGTTGTATCAAAGATGATATTGTCGCCTTTGGTACTCGCAGTGAAATCGAGATAGACCATGCTTTTCTCCTTAATTACTGTTTCACCCTTTGGAGCTGCTTTTTTAGCTGGTGTCTTTTTTGTGGTTGTTTTCTTAGCTGTCTTTTTGGCGGCAGTCTTTGTTTTTGCCGCTGCTTTTTTCTTAGTTTTCTTTTCTGACATGGCCAGTACCCTCGCGGTTTCCTGGTTGCTTTCAAGGAGCTCATCAGGAGTGTTATAAAACGGTTTCCTTGTGTCCTTTGAAGATACCTTTTAGCACTTGTATCTTTTCAAAGAACAGCGGTGTTTCATTTACTTGCTCAACTTGGAAATTATTTTCATTAAAAGTTCTGATGATTGCGTCAATATCTTCTAGAGTTGAAACTATAACATAGAGTACTCCATCTTCAATGAGGTGAGATGATGCTTCATTCACGAATCTCTCTGTAAGTTCTGAACCATCCTTTCCTCCTACAAGAGCATGGTCCATCTCAGTGTTCATATCGTCTTCTGGTAAATATGGCGGATTGAACATGATTATGGAGAACTTTGCTTCAATTGAGAGACCTACAAAGAGATCTGATTGAACAACTGCAGTATTATGTCCCAATCCATTCTTTCTAAGATTCTCGGATGTATTTCTAACCGCAGGTAGGGAGATATCAATACTCACGACTCGTAGTGCTCTTGAAGCGGCAACGAGTGTTGCTAATCCTGCTCCACAACCAACATCAAGAACAGAGTCAGTGGGCTTGATAGTTATGGTATCTAGAAGAAGGTATGTGTCTGCTGCTGGTGGATAGACTCCATCAAAGACATCGAAATCAAATGACTCACTCACAACTAGTCCCCTCGCGGATCTGGAATTTTCCCGTCTTCAATCAAATGAAGAAGCGCATCGGCAAGTGTCACTAACTCTTCAATGTTAATTGTTCTTAATCGGTCATCACTCTTTGGATGGCCCTCGCAATTATCAAGTACAACTTCAGCTAGGTTCTTGTCCACATTCAAGTTTCGAAACCAGATTCTCAATGCCTTTCTTAGATGCTTGTTAGGATATGAAAAAATACCCCTCACCATCCAGAAGAACACATTGTCACTCTTTGCACGAGGCCCCAGAGTTTTATGTTTCAATCTGACTACAACAGAGTCTACAGCTGGTATTGGATAGAACATGTCTGCTGGGACTTCCATTAGATGTTCAACTTCGGCTTGGTATCTAATGTTAACGGATAGTCGTGAATAACTGGAAGTGCCTGGAGTTGCATGTAACCGCTGAGCATACTCTTTCTGATACATCAGGATTGCTTGCTCAAATTCAATATCTCGCAGCATTCTGAAAGTAATCTCAGAAGCGATACTATATGGGAGATTGGAAACAATTTTTGTTACTTCCGGAAGTGGAACTTTGAGAACATCTCCCTCGATGATACTAACATTATCATAATCTTTCAATGAATTTCGAAGGGCTCGTACAAGTCCTGAATCTATTTCTATTACATAGACATGATTAGCTTTTTGGACAAGATGATTCGTGAGAATACCTAATCCCCCTCCAATCTCCAGAATACTATCCTCTTCTGTTATTTCAGCTGCACTAACAATGTCCCGTGCTATATTATGACTCTTGAGAAAACTCTGACCATGTTTTTTGGTTGGTCTTACCTTGTATTTTTTGAGAAGTGCACGAATTTCATCATCTGACAGGAAACTCACCTGTGTACTAACAAATCTATCTTCTGTGTGGACGAGATCGGTCCTGCTCGTCTTCATCACGTTTTGGAGGTCGTACAAACAACCAACGTTTAACATCTTCACGGAGTTCATCAATAATACGAGCTGTCATAATTTTTTTCGGATTCTGGAGCTTTGTTCTTGCTGCTATATCTTCAAAATTCTTGAAGGGTTCCCGTTTTCTTTCTTCTAAAATCGCCCACATCAGGGTCTGTCCAATTCCCGGGAGTAGCTGAAGTGAATGCATTCTTGTCGTTATTGGAGCTGCTTCATTGAAGAATTGCACATATTTATGCTCATGTTTTGTTACTATCATTTCAATTATTAGAGGTAGCTCGGTAACGCTTTCAGGGACAAGGTCCTCATAGAATATGCGCCTTCTAACATGATCGATCTTACTTCTAACATTCCGTTCAATAGAAACACGCTCTTGAGGATATGGTTTTACCCCTCTATCAGGTACCATCTCAAGAAGTGTAAAATGTGACTCTCCAATACCCTGTATCACTGTATCTCCGCGTGGTCGAGAATCCCGAAGGAACTCTTTCGGAGGAACGACAGACAGGACGTATGCATGTGTTTCAAACTGCCTGTTTTGTTGTCCTTCCATTCGTTTACACATCCAGTTTTACTCGGGTACATTGAAGAATAACTTGTCAAGTGATGATAAAAACTAATCGGACTAAGAACTGCGGGAATGGTATTTTCCACCATTCAACAACTGATTGATTAGGACCGTTTATTGATAATTAGATCCACAATCTCGATGATTTGTTCATCAGTTAGATTTGTTGAACGTGCATCCAAGATAGTCTTCAACTCTTCTGGGTTAATTGGAGATATATTAACAACTTGAACTGCCTGTGATCTTGATAGTTTGTAGTTCTTCATCAATTTCTCTACTACTTTTACAGATACCGCAGGTGCCATCTTTGAAAAAGATGATGCATGTTCAAGGGTTATTGATTGCTGAAATGACAGCTCTCCTTCCTTTCCTCTCTGAGTCAATACTTTCTTGACCTGAGAAAGGGTAATTTCCTCTTCGCTGATTATCTCCTTGGGCATTTTTGTTCCCTCAAGGTTTACTTGGTTGGAGATGCTCACGTCTGATGATAAGAGTCTTCATTGCTTTACCAAGGCTTACATCAACAACAAGAGCTCTTCCCCTCAAATGGGTAATTACACCTGTTCTGCCCTGATATCTTCTGTGTGGCATTCCTTTATGGAAACCTGGGTCGATAACAATGTCTACCCTTTGTCCCACTTCATAGTCAATAAGCACTTTGCTTGGTGAACTTAGACCCCTCGTACGAACTCTCTTGCTCATCAGGCTACGAGTGCGGGCTCGGAATCCATGACTCTTCTTGACCATAAGACATCACTACGAATTATTGCCTCTCGGTGCTCTGCCTAGGCTGAACTACACCCGAGGTCCAGCAAGACCTCTTGGGTCGCCTCTTAAGGATTTCGTAAGAGCCACGCTTTGTTACAAGCATATTGTATTAGGGACCATCGCTGTAGATTGCAGTCACGTTCAATTCAGCACATACACAACCAGTTCCTAATTTCCCAGCTATTGATGGAGTAGTTCGTCCTTCATCTCCTGAAATTAATTCCTTGATGTATGTTCCACCTTGTACCTTGAATTTTGCTTTGAGAAGGCCATCTTTGCTCCTCTCTAGAGAAATCTCATGAATTACCTTTTTTCTTACCAGATCGCTCCGCCTGTGAGAAACTCGATGAGGCGTTCGTTGATTAATCTCTACTCCTTTGAATTCTTTCTCTAATGCTTTTAGTTCATCATCTGTTACAGGTCTATCTGTTGTGATTAATGCCTCGTACTCCTTTACATTGGTTGAGGCATCCTCTTTCAGTTTTTGGAGATGCTGTCTATCAGTGAGAACAAGGTCATGTACCTCTATCTTTCCTTCTGCTTCACTGTTGATACTTTTTGCAATCTCTTCAAGATCAGGAGCTCTTACTCTTGGTTCTGTTATCTCAACAACAAACGGTCTTCCTTGCCCCAGCATTAGAACATCAATATCTTCTCTTCCACCAGCATGGAACTTGAATTTGGACCCATTAACAATAATCTGCGTTGGAACGCCTACGTATTCAGATAGTGAATCAGGGTACTTGCGACCGGTATCATTGCATTCATCACACCCTTTTCCTCTACATTTCTTACAATCCCATCTACTCTGAGGAATCCCTCTAACCAGTT
>JABCSP010000271.1 GCA_018238825.1 Candidatus Thorarchaeota archaeon
GCATTAATTTAAAAGTATAGAGCAATTAACAGCCACATATCGTTTCATTTAAATAAAATATTTTTTATAAATTAAGCTGATTAACTTGAAAATAACCATTGTTTATGATAATATTTCTTTAAAACCTGATTTAGAAGCTAATTGGGGGTTTGCTTGTTATATTGAGACTTCTGGAACAAACATCCTTTTCGATACTGGAACTAAATCAAGCATTCTTTTAGATAATATGAAGAAACTTGCTGAAGAGGCTGGATTGACCCCCGAAGGTCTAATTGAAGTCGTCATGCAGCAATTTGTTGATAACAAAGGATCAAGGGTTTATACTGGACGATGGTCCGGTGGTAAGAAAACCGAAGACGGAGTAAAAGGATTCCGTTATGTTCCCCAATGGCCATTCAGACCTGGCTTCAAAGAAGCTAAAGGTGATGAAGTAAAAAGATGGAAATCAGACTCTAAGAAATTCCGAAAACATCCCACAGGTGAATGGCCATTCTATCCTCGACTGAAAGAAGGTGACATTGAACACGAGTATTGGAGCTCGAAGAAAATGTACCATCAATCGCTTATGAGTGACAGAAAGGGTCGCATTGTACATCTTATGGATGGTGAAAAATACGACGCATTTCTTGAAACAGTGAAGAAGAGGAAGGGTAACTTCTGGACTACCAGCATCGAGAATGTCATGGTTGAAGCTATCGATGATTGGATGGCAAAGGAGGAGTAATAATGTCGCAACTACAACAATTCTTTGAGTTCCTAATGAGTAAGGTGAAGGAGAAGGAAGATCTACAGAACCAGGTTAAAGCTTGGGTGGGCCGATACGATGGCAAGATCCTTCAGGTCGTTACACCTGATGATGGCGCTCAGTATATAATTATGCACAAAAAAGCTCCTTGGATGTCTCTTCACGAAGGATCCTATCCAAGTCCTGATGTCACCTACAAGGCAAAATCTGAAATTCTCCTTGGAATATTCACAGGTGAAGTGAAATTCAAGGATACTATGAAAAATGGTAGTCTTGAGGTCATCGGGAACGCTCATGAAAGCGATCCTCTTGCAAATCTGATTTTGCAAGCTATGATGGGTGCTATCTAGGAGATTCCATCAATGGAAATTAACAAGATAGCTGTAGTCGGTGCCGGACTCATGGGTAGCGGCATCGTATACATCTCTGCATGGAATGGTTACGAAGTTCATATGATTGATATCAACCAAGCTGCTGTTGAAGCAGGAATGGAACGCATCCGAAGTGATGTGATGACTGGTATCAACAAGAACAAAATCTCTATGTCAGATGCAGAGGCACTCATTGGTCGAATCACCTTTGGCACTGATATTGCTGAGGGTGTCAAAGACGTAGACCTTGTCATAGAAGCAATATTTGAGAACATGGATGTCAAGAAAGAGGTCTTTGCTAAGGCGGATGCTGCTGCTCCAGAGCACTGCATACTAGCTACCAATACTTCTTCACTAAGTATTGATGAGCTGGCAAGTGCGACCAAACGTCCTGATCGATTCATTGGGATGCACTACTTTTCTCCAGTGGCAGCAATGAAGCTCCTCGAACTTGTCATCGGTGAGAAGACAAGCCCAGAAACGATAGCAGCCGCTGTCAAAGTTGGTGAGAAGCAAGGAAAAACAACTGTTCAAGCAAAGAACAGTCCAGGCTTTATCGTCAACAGAATCCTGATGCCAGTTCTTAGAGAAGGTATTATTCTCTATGAACAAGGTGTCGCAACAAAGGTAGAAATTGATACCGCGATGACAATTCATGGTGGGATGCCTGCAGGACCATTCGCACTTGGCGACTTCGTTGGTCTTGACATTGCGTACAATGCAATGAGCACTCTTTATCGAGAATTAGGTGATTGCTTCAAACCGCCTGAAACTCTCAAGAATCTCGTGGAATCAGGTTCTATCGGAACCAAGGCAAAGAAAGGATTCTATGATTACTCTGGCGCTGAAGACGAATCTGAACCCGCAAAAGGAGTTGATATGGAATGGCTATCCGTACGGATTGGAATCATGGCAATACGAGAAGCTATGATTCTAGTTGATACAGATATTGCCTCTAAGGAAGACATTGACCCTGCAATGGTTCTGGGTGCAAGTTTTCCAAAAGGTCCCTTTGCAATGGCTGACGATATCGGAATGGACAAGGTTCGGGAAGAGCTAGCCAAGCTCAACAAAGAACTTGGAGATTGCTATAGCGTTCCAAAGATGCTACAATAGAACAAGCTTTGGCGGCTATAGGCCGCCATGCCCTTCTTTTTTCAATTTGTAACTAATATACAGAGTCATAGCCTTTAAGAGGAACCAAGGTTTGACGAACCCTAGATATAACATAAGGTGTATACTATGGGCGAATACGCAACAATGCTTTATGAGAAAAAGGGAACTTTTCTCACACCCGTTAAGAATATTGCAGTAATTAAATTCAACAGACCCGATGCGTTGAACGCAATCAATGACCAATTTCTAAAAGATCTTGATGCTGCACTTGATGAGGCTGAAAATGACCCAGAAATTCGTTCTGTGATACTTGGCACTGCTCATCCAAAGGTTTACTGTACAGGAGCAGATCTGAAGATGGCTCAAAGCTTTCTTGGAGATACAGGACCAGTTGCTGGCTTGATTAAGGAGGGCCAGATGGTCATCGATAAGATTGCTAAAATGACCAAGCCTGTGATTGCAGCTATTCACGGATTATGTCTTGGTGGCGGCACAGAGATCGCACTAGCTTGTGACATTCGAATTTGTGATGAAGATACCAAGATAGGCACTCCAGAAGTAGCTCTTGGGCTAATACCAGCTTGGGGTGGATGTGTGCGCATTGCTAGGATTGTTGGTCTAGGCAAGGCACTTGAACTTGTTCTCACTGGAGCTCAGCTAACTGCAAAGGAATCCTTGGAATATGGGCTTGTAAGCAAGGTCACCAGTCCTGATGACCTAGAGAGTGAAGCAATCAAGTATGCAATGAAGTTTGGTCAGAATGCACCGATTGCTCTCAAGCTTGCCAAACAAGCAACTCACATGGCCTTCGAGGCAAACTACGAGGAAAACCTCGCGTTTCAGGTTACAGCAGCTGTAGAATGTTTCAAGACTACAGACCTTGGTGAAGGAATCACTGCTATTTTTGAGAAACGTCAAGCTAAATTCAAGGGCGAATAGAATCAAGATTATTCCTGATCCGCAGTCTTTCTGATTGCGGGTCTGACCTCTTTTTTCAGCTTATCCTTTTTTTCCATTAACTTAACACGCTTAATTTGTTTTCAACCCTAAAATAATCGAAGAATAAACCTTAAGACCCCGTGTTGAAAGAATGGCTGACTCGATGTAGAACATATAGAGTGCTGCGTTTTGTACAACACGGGCTCAAACTACGGAGGATATGAAATGGCAAGAAAAGTTGCTGTTGTCGCCGGTGGGCACAGCAAATTCGGTAAACGATACGATGCAACCATGCGAGAACTCTGTGCTGAAGCTTACAAACCAATTTATGATGAAGGAATCACACAAGACAAGATTGATGCTACAGTTCTCTCGTATGCTGCTTCGCAATTCACAGGTCAAGGTGCTGGTTCAGCTCTCATGGCTGACTACATTGGCCTACAAAATATACCTCATCTGCGAGTTGAATCTGCATGTACCACTGGTACAGCAAGTCTTAGAGCAGCTTGGGGAATGGTCGCTGCAGGTCTGTACGACGTCATGCTTGTATTGGGTGTCGAACAGATGAATCGTGTATCATCAGCTACGGCAACTGAATATATGTCAAGAGCTGGCGATATGCGTTGGGAATATCCCTACGGCATCAGCTTCCCTGCGTTCTATGCTCTGATGGCTTCTCGGTATATGAGTGAATACAACATGCCACATGACGTACTTGCTAAGATTGCAGTGAAAAGCCATTACTATGGTGCTCAAAATCCAAAAGCACACCTTCCAAGAGAAGTGTCCTTTGAAGAGGCTAACAATGCAATTCCAATCTGCAGACCTTTGAATCTCTATGATTGTAGTCTCATCACAGATGGTGGTGCGGCTGTAGTGATTGCAGCTGAAGAACGTGTGAAGGAATTCACCGA
>JABCSP010000028.1 GCA_018238825.1 Candidatus Thorarchaeota archaeon
ATACGAAAGAGCATATGTTGGTCAAATGAAGAATGGGGCAACAATGTTCGTTAATTTCACGGTGTAAGATGGCATCGGGAATATCCCAATGCCTCTATTCACCTCAACCAATTTCTTTGGTAAGTAGCTTGCCTAGTTTTTCTATGCCTTCAGCAATCACTTCGCTTGTTGCATAAGAGAATCCTAAACGCATTGTATCAGCTTCTGGTACACTAGGAATGATATCATTACCATCCTCAGTAAGTTTGTGACCGACAATTGGGTAGAATGGCGCCCCAGGAACGTAAAGTAAGTCATTGGGGATGGCAACCCGCTCCATAAACTCACTAGAATTGAAGTTCGGATCATCACTTTTCCACCAGATGAAGAAACCACCAGTTGGGTCAGTTCTATCACCTCCGGGGAAGAATTCATCCATTGCCTTAGCCATTGCCTCGTAACGTTCTTTATACTTTGGAACGCTTTCCTTCATAGCCTGATCAATATACTTGCTATAGTACTCGTCTAGGATACGCTGAACCAAAGTTGCTGTGCATAGATCAAGGTAGCCCTTATCCTTGAGAACTTGATCTCTAACAGCATCAGGCATTACTGAGTAGCCCACTCTCAAGACTGCTGCTTCCTTGCTACTAGTACCAAGGTAAGCAACTCGACTATTGTCCTTATCGAGAGTTTTGATTGCTTTCACACTATTCTTGAATTGTATCTCTGCGTATGCTGAGTCCTCTAGAAGTAGGATGTTGTGATTCTCACAGATATCAAAGAGAGCTTGACGTCTTTTCATTGACAGTGTTGTACCCTTTGGATTATCACTATCAGGAACGACATAGAGAAGGTCAGGTACCTTTCCAAATTTGATCTTTGAAAGATGAATGGCCCGTTCTACTTGTTCTGGAATGATACCTTCGTTATCGGTATCTACCGTTAGAACTCTAGCTCCGAGTTTAACAGCAGGAACGAGAAAACCCAAGTATGCTGGGGAGGGGGTGATTATTACATCACCGGGATCAATCAATGTGTCAAGAATAGCGTACAGAGCCTGTTGAGATCCGCTGGTAATTGAAACGCTATCCCATTCGTCCTCACAGCTAATAGGAATCTTACGAACATCACAGAGCCTTTTTGCAAGGGTCTTGAGGAACCAAGGTTGACCTCCTGTGGGACCATAATTTAAATCATCAAGTGCGAGTTTGGAATCCTCCTTGTACCTGATACTGAGATCAGCCATAATATCTGCAAAGATATCAGTAGGAATGATGCCAGGTTTCCCGCCACCAAAATAGTACTTTACCTTATACTTGAGCAAAGATCTAATTTGAGATTCTTCAATAAAAGACGTCCAAGTTGCTAGACTATAACCGCGTTCATTTGCCAACGAAAATCACTCCGGGGATTAATGCGCTTATCAGAAGCATGCACACTTCTGTACATGAGGTGCGTGTTTTCTCCTTTAGATGTTTCTAATGGGACATTGCTTGAGAGCTCAATTATGGCCTATGATGTACACTAATGTTCGTTCAAATTGTGCATATTTTCAGATTCGGAACTATTGAATTTCTGAGATAATGGCTGCTGCGGCAGCTGCGGGATCAGGAGCCTCTATTATTGATCGAGCAGCTATCACAAAGTTAGCTCCTGCATCAATGGCATCGCGTGCGCTTCCACCCTGAGCTCCCACACCAGGACAGATAATTGGAATATCATCACCCAATACAGCACGAATCTCTCGAATCTTTTCGGGGTGCGTAGCTCCTACAATTATTCCATCCACATCCCAGAGTCGAGCCTGTCTAGCAAATCGAATATAGAGTGGTTCTGCGTTCTTCACCTTATCATCAGGAGCTATAGTAAGGCCATAACCATCTTTTGCCGCAGGATGCGACATGTAACAAAGTGTGATGATTCCCCGTTTCCTATTTGTGGCAGCTTCAAATACACTATCGAGACCGCCGTCCATTCCAACAAAGGGATTCGCAATAATCGCGTCAAATCCAGCATCGAAGTAGTATTTTGTAATTACCTTGTTTGTATTGCCAATATCATTCAACTTGCAGTCTACAATAGCAGTAAGCCCTTCATCATGAATCTTGTCTACTATTCGTGGGATCCCCTCAGAGATACCAAGAGGGAGAATTAGATGTCGGTTTATCTTGAATGCCACAGCATGTTCTGCTGTTTGTGAAATGACTCCTAGAGCCTCTCGTTCAAGACGTTCCCGTTCGGCTCTCATTGTTGCTGAATCAGTGCTACTAAAATCAGCTACAAAATCAAGACCAATAATTAGTTTACTTTTCCTAACGAAACTAGACGCGGTTAGCTTACGTTTGTACAATCTGCTCACTCCTCTATCCCTGAAGCTCTTTTTGGCAGCAGGGCGAATAGCCCAAGCAATGAGACCTTTCCAAATAAATCCTCGTTATATGAAATATTAATTTCTTCAGCGCAAACTTATATCTGTTTCACGAAATGAGATTGATGGAGAGTATAGATTGAGTCCTGATTGGTTGGCTTCACGAGTTACAGTTGTAATTATGGGTATTATTGGTCCAATCTATTTCTTCTTGCTTATGTTCTTCATTCCACAGATGACACCATTTGGAGACCCATGGTTAGACTTTGTATTCCACTTCATTGCTGCTCCTACTGTATTTTCGGTCCCATGGGTTGGCACAATATTCTATCAACGATACAGATTGGCAAACACGATCCACATCATGGATGAAACCATTACTTCGGTTCCACTCAGATGGAGAGTGTTTTACGGAGCTAATGCTGCATTCATACTGATGGTCTTCATTCTCCCAATGGCTGCTCCTATCATTGCACTCATCGAGGGACTCGTTGTTGCTGGACATGTATTCTATCGTGTGGGAGTCGGAAAAATGGGCGGAGGAAAACCTGCAGCATTTCTTGGTGTAATTGTTGCAATTGGATTGTGTATATTACCTGCCTTGGTAATGATTGAATTCTTTCCAATGTATATCGATCTGTGGGCATCCATCCTCCAAAATTGGACTGACTTTTGGTTGAATATTACATACGGCGTTGCTCAATGTCTTGTCAATGCGTTGAGTTTTGGAGCTCCTGTTTACTTCATCTATTATGGAGCTAAAGAATACGACAAGGGACTCTATGGAGAAGTATACACTAAAACCCCTACGTCATGGATTAGATTTGGAGAATTTGTTATTTTCATTATATTTCTGTTCGTGTACCTTCCACCAATTCCAACGCCTCTTGGTGTGTTACCATTCTTGGATCTATCGATTCTATTTACAAACTATATCAATTATATCTCACTTGGAATTGTGTTAATAATGGTGCTTGTGAAAATGGTGCTGAAGGTTAAGGGAGATAGTACAATGGGCGGGGCATCAAATATCGTCGTTATTGGATTGTTCCTTGTTGTTGAACTCTTCTTCAAGACAAACCTAATTCTAATTTCATCAATCATCTGGTTAGCATTCATCGTATATGCTGCAATTGCCATAGCTAGTTATCTCCGAGCGTCGCCCAGAGAATTATACTGATTCGATGAACACCAAATCAGATTCAAAGGTCGAGAATTTCCAGTTTCTCAGTTAAACAGATAATAGGGAGATGAAGAACCATTGGTCCCGCGTCTGCTGGTGATTCGACGAACTCTACCTTCTCCTTAGGCCTAGTAGTATAAGATAGGAAACTAGCCTCTGGTGGTCCATCGCCTTCTGTGTGAACCCACAGTGGCAATCCTTGAAAATCATAGTAACCATGATTGGAAATCAATGTACCATAGATGTGCTTGCCCTTGTGCTCGAAATAGAGCATGCTTGCAGGTCGGTCCCTTTGCGACCAGGATACTAGCATTCTTGCCAGGTCTGTCATCGTGGCAATCTTCAGATTAACTGGGGGTCGAATATCTTCCTTGCTCATTTTGTTGCGCACCAAATCGCTTTTCGCTCATGCCCTTATAAGAGCAATCATTGCGCGCTGATTAATGGATAGCATTATTCAGGTTTGTGAAGCGATCTTCGGATTCTATCAGCTGCGGATGCAACAACTCTTCGATCAATACCAACAATAACCACTGGAGCACAGATTTTTAATTCACTGCTTCCAACTGAGAAAATTACTCGAACTCCTTCACTTCGAAAACATACGAAGGTAAAACCATCTTCATGAATTAACTGATCTAACTCCAACCCGCTGGAACTAATACCAGCTGCAACCCAGTTGATTACTACCAATGATTCTGTATCTAGACGGTCCACAGAGATTGTTTCTCGATGATCCTTCTCAGATGTAAAGAGATATCCATGTGATGCTTTGCTATAGAGTATCTTCCTCGTTGTAGCCTTGGAAAGAAGATCTTTTGACACTGGGCCAAATTTCTTTACAAGAACCGCGGACGCATCAATTTCAGGTTCAGAAACAGGAACTATCTCGACATCTGATAATGAGGGTTCTTCGACAGGTTCCTCAACTCTGGGAGATGGTTCATCAGTTATGGAAAATTCTTGCTTCTGCGCTTCAAACAGCTTCTGAACGTAGTCTTTCATCCAGCCATCAAGTACCTGCCAATCTTCTTTGCTCAACTTTAGAGGGGGTCTGGGTACTTCAGGAAGTTCTTCACCAGATTCCTCCAAAGCTAAATCGTCTTCTTCCTCAATTAATTCTTCATCTTCTACTGATTCCTCTTCAGGTATCTCAACAAGCTCAACTTCATCAGCATCATCAGGAATCAAAAGCTTGACTGCCTCAAAGAGACCAGAAAGTCTGTCGGTACCTCCATGTTGGGATAGTCTCGGACGAACCTGCATGATGAAACCACGCTTGTTCTCTGTGGTCTGATCAAACACTATCGCCGCACCACGGGGTAGACTACTGATGAAGACCTTATCCCTGAACTGGTCAGGTAGAACAGCAGGAGCTCTCTGTTGGAGTGCTCGGATATCGTTATCGTGGGATAATGAATGAGAGATAATCAAATCAGCTTGAGAAATTGCGTCATCTGAAACTGCAGATGGTTGTTGTGTACAAAGAACAAGACTGCAACCAAATCGTCTACCGAGTTTTGCATAGCCAATGATTGCATCCTTTGCAGGAGTGTCACCAGACCTAGGGACAAGAGTATGAGCTTCATCGATAATAAGCCATGTAGGAGGTAACTCTTCACGCGCACTTGTTCCCTCGTCGGTCCATGCCATTCGATAGGTGAGAACTTGTCGACAGAGCATATTAGTTAAAATCGCAAGAACGGCCTCAGCATCAGAACCAAGGGGTGCTACGTCAATGACTGTTATCTGACCAGCAATAGCTAAATCCTGAGCACTTGTGCCTCCAGGATGAAAGATGCCCATTCTATCAGCGCGCTTTAGTCTCTGAATAAGAGCCATGCGAGTTGAAGGTGTGAAGAGTCCTTCAATTGAAGGGCTCGTTTCAATACATCGAATCATGTCCTTAATACTAAAGTCACGTTTCAACGAAACATGTTCTCCTGAATCAAGGGCATATCCTTTGCGTATACTATCAAGAATTTCACTAATCAGATTCTCCATGGTTGTGCTTAGAGTTCCCCCTTTTTCTAGAACATAACCCCAATCAGAAACAGTAAGTTCCTTGGGACCAAGAGATAATGGGTAAAGCCTAGCCTTTTTCTTAACCTCATCTGGGAGACCTACGTAAGTCCTGCGAGGAATATAGACGTTTACTGGGAACCCTCGTGATTCAAAGTTCCATTTCATAAGGAGGTCAATCTGATCGTCATTTGGGTCTACCATTTGTCTGAACACATCAACTGTGTCAACCATGATGGCAGCAACCTCAATCTCTCGGCGCTCCATTGCAAGAGCTAGTTCTTCTGCAATTATTCCCAGAGTGTAGCTCTTTCCGGAACCTCTTTTTCCAGCGACGAGCATTACATGTGGGCTCATCAGGTCAAGATTCACTGGCATTCCCATGAGAGATGTTAGAACATCATCAGAGGTCTCTGCGACCCCACCAATCATTCCAAGTCCACCGGTCCGGTATTTTCGATGGAATGAATCTGAGCGTCCGAGGACTACTCCTACGCTCAAGTCAACATGCAAGTCCAGAGCTTCACCCACACGTGGATGATATGGCAGCGCTTTTTTGTGGATGAGTTCTATGGGCTTGTCTAAGTCCTGAACCTCTTCGGAGTGTTCATTTTCAGGCGTGTCTGGATTTCCCGGGTCGTTCATTCGAAAACCTCCCGACGACTCCACTGCGAATTCGGATAAAGCTTAGCTTTGGTGGCGCGTATCATTTAGCAAGACTCAAAACATAACCAAAACAGAAAACACTCTATGCAAGACCCTATTCAAGATGGTGACCTTGTCTTCATCTTCCTAGACGGTAAGAGAAACTGGATACGTCGAGTGAAGGCAGGGGAAAGTTTTCACTCCAATAAGGGAATCTTAGCATTTGATGATATGATAGGACGACCTTTCGGTCACAAGATGGAAAGCCATGCAGGGATAATATTCCAAGTGCATAGACCTAGTCATACAGACATCCAGGTTGCTATGGGTCGAAATACCCAAATCATTTATCCAAAGGACGCTGCGACTATTCTAGTCCAAGCCTCAATCGGAGCAGGTTCCCGAGTTGTTGAATCAGGAACAGGGTCAGCCGCGCTCACAGGAATCCTAGCACGAGCTGTAGGTCCCACAGGACATGTATATACTTACGAAATCAGAGAAGACATGTATATCGGGGCACAGAAAAACCTAACAAAGTTTGGTCTCACTGATAATGTCACACAGCATCATCAGGACATCTTAGAAGGAATCAAGGAAGAGAACATTGATGCTATTGTCTTAGATCTTGCTACTCCATGGTTACTCGTAGATGAAGCCCATCGAGCTCTGAAATCAAGTTGCTATCTTGCTAGCTACAGTCCCACTATCGAACAGACAATGAAGACCTGTAAGGCTATGTCAGAAGAGGGTAAGTGGGGAATGATTAAGACCCTTGAGATTTTTCAACGAGAAATAATGGTCAGAGAAAACAAGACCCGACCAACAACATGGATGGTAGCGCACACGGGCTACATGACCTTTGCTAGAACCATGTCCGTAGATGAATAGGCATAATTCTACCAAAAACAAATCCTTAAATGCAATTGACGTAATTTTTTATTGTCGATTGTTGTTGACGGTTGTTGGTCACAGTGACGTATCGCCATAAGAAAGACCCGTGCATGAAGGAAACTAAAGAGATAGTTGAAAATATCCTTCAGATGGAAGTATCAGACTATGATTTAGCTGATTCCTCAGAAATTGTTACCTCTGGAAAGACAATACAGATCATGCGTCATGAGGAACATGAAGCAAATATTCTCCCCCATGATACCGAAGAATTGTTGGAAGATTGTTCGGAAAATGAGGAATTAGTTGATGAAGAATGTATCAGTCTTGATGATATAGAAACATACGAGCCGTGTCAAGAGATAGAGGCTGATTTCGAAATCACTGAATTAAAAGAGGGAATTGAGAAAAAGAAGAAGAAACGTAATTATATCGATTTCAGAAAAGATTACGAAGAGATGTAGGGTGGGGAAAAAGATGGCAGATAATCAAGATATCAAAGCACTTCAGAAGGAAGTCAAAGAACTTAGAAAAACTGTCTATAGTCTAAAAGACACCATCATCGGACTTACTACTCAAATCGAAATAGGAAGTTCCGAATCGCCCTATGAAGGTGGACAATATAATATATTTCCAAACCGCTCCAACTGCCTTGAAGGAGATGCCAGTTGGGATAGACTCGTTACTCTACTGCACAAGGAAGACAGTGGATTGACTGCAGCAGAACTCGCAGAAAAATGGGGAAAATCACGCTCCAGAACGAGTGAAGTTCTCAACAAACTCGCAGAAGATGGTCAGATAGTCAAGTATAGAGATGGAAGAATGATCAGATTCAGAAGTGTAGATGAATAATACAACTTCTCCTGTTCCCTAAGATGCTTATTGTATAGTTACATATTGTAACATAATCATAATAGGAGTTGTAGTCACCACCAAGGTATATTTACCAGTTTCGGATGGCGTAAGTATGCTTAAGTAATTGTTAAACAATTTATCCTTGGACCCTTAATTTAAGGAGGTTGCAGGAATGTCAAAAGTTCGACATGGCTCAAAAAAATCAAGTAAAACGGATAGTAGTGATGATGATATTCAAATCTATACAAGTTTGCTTTTTGAGCTCAATCTGAAAGCACAAGATGCGGTGAGAGAGTTTGCCCTTCATGATATAGATGATAGAGAAGGGATTGAACTAAAACGGATTGCAATGCACGATGCATTCACTGAACTTTACGATAACGTTGCATCCTTCAGCCAACAAATCATGGTTGGCGATTTTGATTTGGCCTACCTGCGAAACAGAGTGGCGCAGAGTGAAGGTGAAGCCCGAGAACAGCTGGAAACAGCACTTGAAGATCTAACTGCCCAAACTCAGAGCAATCTTGCAGATGTCTGGATGTCAAGGGTTATGGCATGGTTACATCAAGCTGCTGCAGCAAGTGGTCCCTTTGTGGAAAACGAACATGAGGATAAGCTACGCAAGGCATCAAAGTATCTTGCCAAGGTATACACTATGCTTGAAAAGCCATTCACAGCCATTCCTCACAAAGTAGATGGAACTCAAAAACTTCGTAGAGTTGCCCTAGGGCTACAAGCGTACAATCTAATGAAGGCGTCTTTGGAAGAGGATGATGATGAACTAACATCAATTCTTGGAAAGATTAAGAGTGCTGAAGCTGAATTCTATGACGAATTTCTCAATGAACTAATTGGAAAGGAGAGTACGTTCAGACAAGCATTCAATCCTTTTGATGAATTGATCTGGCGAGATATTCTAAGTTCTTTCATCTTTGAACAGGCGACTGATCTCTATAATGAGGTACTTCCATTATTCAAGAAAAAGAAAGAACTCAAGGAAAAAGTTTCCACTATAAAATCGTGGAAGAGCAATACGTCAGGACTCAGTGAAGTCTATCTAGCAATGACCTACACAGATATTGCAGATGCGCAGATGCGCGCAGGAAATCTTGAAGATGCATCAAAGCTGTATATAGTAGCATCCGATGCGTTTGGTCGAGCAGAGAAATGTTTCAGAGAAGTTCTTGCTCTACAGTCAAACGCTGAACAGAGCAGGATTGACAAGGAACAAAAGAAGGCACAGAGTCTCTTTTGTAGTGCGGAGTCAAGTGTACGGATACTCACTGAATTACTTCAATTAAATAATAAAACTGAAGCAAAGAAAGTTTTGAAAGAGATCTTCAAGAACCTACGAAAAGCTGAGAAGCTTGCAAAGACTAGAGAATTAACTGGTGCGATTCAAGGAGACCTGAAAACCTACTCTTTTGTTCAAGATTTACTCAAGAAGAGAGGTGATGGTGATATCAGCGGAATTATTGCACAGATAAAATTTGCAAAGGACTTGAGAAAGACCGCGTTGATACAAGACATTAGCAAGTCAATGGATGAAACCAAGATTGAAATGAGTAAGAATCCAGCAGACTCATTGGATTCCATCAGACAAGGGCTCGATACTCTTGGAATTCTCCTTAGTTTAGAGAATGAAGATGCCGAGGTTGGAGAGCTCCGAAACAAGACTCTCGCTTTGTTAAATAATGTGAAGTATATGATTCAGTTCCAGCAAAGCTCACAGCTAGAGCAGGGTGTCAAATTCATAATGTCCAGAATTCTTGAGAATCTGCATGCTGAAGAGGCCGCCTCATATTACAAGATTATTGGAGAAAATGATGCAGCCCAAGAGTTGATGGACCTTGGAAAATTAGCATTAGCAACTGCATTTGCCTCTGAAGCACAGGTCTATTCAAGACAATCAGAACAATTAGCTTTTCGGGCGCAAATTGAACGTTTGAATACATTCCAGAAATTGAAAGATGAGTTGGCGATGCTTGAAGAAGATAACCCACTTGAGAACGCCCTAGAGATTCATGATGGAACTATTTCCAAGGTGAAGCAAACAGTAGCATCCTTTGAAGCAGCTGCAAACGAACTCGATAGTGTGAAAGGAGAAGACATTCGACTCAAGAACAATGTTGAGGATCAAGTAAAGCAACTCCAAGGTGTGGTAATGAAGTTCAAGGGGGACCTCTCCAGGATAGAAGGAGCCAAGAGTGATTTCATGGGAGAGTATATGTATATGCAGGGAGAGAAGTCCAAGGCAAAGATTCACTTCTCCGATGCAAATGACCAGCTGCGAGAAGCGGTTGGAAATTACAACGTTGCTGCTCAAGTATTCCAACAAGTAGGAGATGCTCAATCAGCCCAGAATGTCGACACTAAAGCAAAGACAACGGACTTACTAGCACGAAGCATCTGGGACAACAGACATCGTATAGACCGAGATCAAGAGCCCAGTCCAAAAGGTGAACCCGAATTAGCAGCTCTCTATCTTGGTGCCGGCGGACAGTAGATAGAATATATCGTCACTGGACAGCATAGCTGGATTGTGCCAAATCCTTTCTGAATTGAGTTGTGTGAATTCGTCTTGCACGGAATGGCATGAAATCAACACCACCTGCATGATAGAACTTGCTGAACCACTCAACAAAGTGTAACCTTAGTGTGTGCATAAATCCGAGGAGACCCTCCAATATTCCAACTATGAGGGTACCAACGATTGCACCCAGAAGGGGTAACTGAGGGACAATCTCATGACCATCGTGAAGGAAGTGATGTGGAATTATTTCTAACCCAAACAAACTGAGAGGTGGAAAGTAAATCATGACCAGTGGAGGTAACATCTCGATAAAGACTGCACTGAGAATGATGTGAACTGTATTGAGTGCAAATATACGAGCATAGCTTACGGTATGACTCACCATTCCGATTGTATGTTCCATGAACAAGACGGTACCATCCATGCCTCCCATTAATGAGGTGATAGCCATTATCGCAAATGGAATGATGAAGGCAATGATTGAGAAAGTCAGGGGACTAAACGGCAGGGCAGGATAAATACCATTGTTACCTGTACCATATCCAATTCCAGCGATTGGAATCCACATGTAGACATTCCCAGCTGAACTGAACCACTCACCGATACTATTGTAGCTCACACCAAATAGTAGATTGATAAATCCAAGGTAGACCCAGAGATAAGATAGTCCTGATAGCGCCTCTCTGTATTCCTTATGCTTCAACTTATTGTAGAGATTTAGCAGGATTCCCGAGGAGATGTGGATTGCTCCTACTTCAATAGAGAGCTTGAGCATGTGAGCTTCGCGATACGGATTCTTCACGCCATTAATCGTGTGCGCAAACGTAGGCCAAAGAGGTTCAATTACTGTTTCTGCACCAAAGAAACTTCCAAACAGAAATCCTCCGAGAATCGCGAAGATACCCATCATAATGAGGCCCTCTGCACCATTCTGGATATAGCCCATAATAGCACCCCAGTCCTGACCCTTCTTCTTAGCGCGTAGAGCAGCAAGGCCAATGAGAATAATCAGAAATCCTTGACCAACATCAGCAAAAACTAGACCGAAAATCAATGGAAATGTTAGCCACATGACCTTTGTAGGGTCAAGATCATGCCTTGATGGTATACCAAAAGCTTTCACAACATCTTCTGTTGGCTTCATGAAAGAGGGATTGGAGATACATGTTGGTGCTTCATGATCTGCAAAATCAGGCTTGTCAAATGTAACTTCTAATGCCGAGCCAACTTTCTCTCGGAGTATAGGTTCAAGCTCACTTTCTCTACTTTCGGGAACCCAGCCCCACATTTTAATAGATTGTTCAGTATAAACAATCTGAGATTTTATCTCGACTCGTTGTTTCTCTACTTGGAGTATTTCCCAAGCAGCTAGAATTCTAAAACCCCATTCTTTGTGGATAGTCGCCTTACGCTGTTGTAAACTTAGTATCTCTTCGGTAAGATGCACCATTTGATTTTCAGCTTTCTCGACAATATATTCAGGACTACCAGATTCACCTTCCGGAATTGGAAACACTTCAAATTCAAGAGCAGAAAGGATTCGTTCAACTGCACCCATCATCTCAATTGGTACAGTAATTACACTTGCACAAGCACCACTCTTGAGTGAGAGTGAGTTCATTGTAAAAGCACCTTCAGTAACTTCGTTGAGACTCCACTCCAGCTCTTCGCTTCTTCCTGAAGGAACTAAACCAGCAGTAGTGAAGGTAAAGTCAGTAGTTCCTATCAAACTTGGATCGATACCTAATGGTCTAAGAGAATTTGCAACATCTCTGATTCCTCTTTGACGTTCCAATTCTGTTTTTGCGACCATGAGTTTAGTGTCAATCTCTTGCACTTCACTCTCTACAGAGGTTACAACTTCAGAAACAAGCTCAAGTGAATTATTGAGTGTAGATTCATCAACTTCTAGTACTTGTCCCGTGCTTCGGCTGGAATCCAAATCTAGAGTACTAATTATTTTTTCTAACCGGTCCAGTGCGGTGAATACAGTTTCCTCTTCTCTGTTTCTCTTAACCTCAACTAGTCCTGCTTGTCGTCTGACATCTAAGAACTCGAATGCTCCGAATTCCTCAAGAGCCAAAAGGACTTTACGTTCAAGATCTCGATGGGAGATCACTTTGGCTATAATCATTTTCTCAGGACTCATCAGGCCCATGATATCACCACATTTTTGCCAATCAGTTAATACTGAAAGACTGATTCCATGGTGGAGGCTCTAGTGCTGATAAATAACCTTTGCGACAGGTCAACGTTTATCTAGGAATATCAAACCTTGACGCATATAGAGAAAATCGAGGAATGGACCTGATGTGTGCAGCACATGAAGAAATTGATCAGATCCACGAAAGTGAGATGGTAGCCCGTGAGCGAATCGAAAATGCTGAAAAGCGTGCTCGTGCAATCCGTGAAGAGGCAGATAAAGAAGCAAAGGCTCTGATGGCCAAGGCTGAGCATGATGCAAAGAAGATTGCCTCTAAGATGCTCTCTGAGATTGAAGGAGAGAAGGGCGAGATTGAATCGGCAGTATTCAAAGAAACAGACCAGACTGTGAAGCACATTCGTAAGATCGCGGATAAGAGAAAGGATGAGGCAGGAAAAGCAGTTTACAAAATCCTTGTGAAGGAGAATTGAGAACATGACTGGTATCTCAAATATCATCGACATCATCAATGCCAAAACTGCTGAAAAAGAGAAAGAAATAATCAGTGAGGCAGAGAGGCATAAGAAAATCAAACTCGAAGAAGCCACGCGAAGAGCTGATGAAAAAGCTTCAGACATAACCAAGAAAGCAGAACTTGACACCAAATCCGAACTTTCCAAGTATACGGCTAGTGCGAAACTCAAATCCAAATATCGAATGCTTGAAACAAAGGATGTACTAATCAACGAGGTTCTAACGACTGTTGAAAAACAGATGGAGAGTATCATAGGCAAGGCCGAGTACAAAAAAGTACTCTCGCGATTGATTGTTGACGGTTGTAAGACTCTATCAGAAGATAAACTTGAACTCATTTTTCCAAAGGGTCATGCATCATATGTTGATATTGCAGAGATTGAGAAAGTCATCGCCAAGGAAATTGGAAAGAAGACAAAATTAACCATTTCAAAGGAAACCAAACGATCAAAGGGCGGAGTCATTATCAGAACACTAGATAATAGAAGATGGGTGGACAATACCTTTGAAGCTCGTCTTGAAAGGTTTGGAAATACTGTACGTGATACAATCTCTAAGATTTTGTTTGAAAGTAGAGAGTAGAGGAGGTCCCCTCTACAGTCTCACACTTTCTAGTTCTAACCAATCAGTAGTGGAATGTATCCGACTAATAGAAACGCAATAACGAAACCGTAGATAGCTACAGCCTCGATAAAGACTACGTATAGAATGCTTTTACCAAAAGTTTCAGGTTTCTCAGTGATTGCACCAAGTGCAGCAGCTGAAGCAGTACCCATTCCTAGACTTGCACCAATACCTGCAAGGCCCAGTACTAGACCGGCTCCAATAGCGAGACCCAGAATTGCCAAACTGTTATCGCCAGTTTGAAGCATTTCATAACCATGATTTGGGGGTGCTGCTAGCGCATTCATCACTGAGGAACCATCCAGCATTCCCACTGTGACTGCTGCTAATACTGTAACCACTATGCTTAGGCCAATCAAGACCAGACTTGTGATTTCTTTGTCAAATCTCATTTGTTGTATATCCTCCAACTCTCACCAGATTGTTATCATTCGTCGAATTATTTCTGCAGATTCTCCTCGCTCAATGCCAACAGCTATGGAGCGAAGGTTACGCACTTCATATTGTTTGAGACTAAAGAATGCAATGATTGTACCTAAATGAAATGGAAATGCGGTTAATTGAAGCTTTATCCTTTGAGCAACAAAGTCCTCAATGGCTAGCTCCACATCTCCTAAATCATCGGTATCCTCATACATTCTCGCAATTCTCCCGCCAAACTGGGCGAACCGTGTATTGTCTAATGTTGCAATAACTTCCCTCCAAGTATTTGAAGAGGTTATAGCATCTGTTAGATCACGTACATGTGAAAAACGAACAAGGGAGAGCTCCAACGCTCTCTGTTCAAAACCGAGCAGAGTTGCTCTTATCCCGGTCAGGACATTCCTAAGGACTACCCTCGATTCAAGAATGTCTAATACGCGTTTTTGTTCACCTTT
>JABCSP010000272.1 GCA_018238825.1 Candidatus Thorarchaeota archaeon
GGTCGCCGTCAGTTTGCCGGAGACTGAAAACGCCTGCGGAGAGGAAGTAAGACTCTTAGCGGATTCTTTAAATCTGCAGAGAGCAGCCTCGATGAAACAGGAACCGAACAACATCTCGGACTCGATGTCCAAGAATGTATAGGTTTCGGGAAACGGTAATATGTATGAGTTCTCTTGAAGAAAGAACAATGGACAAATTGGCAGACATGGTCATTCAAGTTCTTTGGCAAGATCTGCTAGAGGTTTGGAAAGCAATAAGAGCAAAGATGGACTCTGAGGGTCCTGAGGCTGTAAAATCTGCATTTGATGGAGCGGTGAAGCGATTTGTAGATGGTCCTTTCAATAATCATGTTGAGGTCCGCTGGGGTATGAATCTATGCGTTCACTGCAATGACGATAATATCGAAAAGAATGGAATTGCATACGTAAAACCCGACGGTGATGGTCTAGAATTCAATCATTGTTTAAACTGTAGAATTGGGATTCTCTACGATCTTGAAACTGCTAAGGCACGACTGGATACTTACACAATTGGATTGGGTGATGCAGCTCAATTCAGCGGTGTTTCCATCTATTGGAATGCAATTGTGCCTGATTCAATGAAGAAATTCCTCCCTACATACGAACTCATTCAAGACGGACAATGGCTTGGTACAATATCTTTTGATGAATCGCTCACACCCAAGTTCCTTCCCTTCGATGCAATGACTGAATCAGTTCCTCGTGATGCTGACGAACCTTGGACAACAGTGATACCTGGGAACGTTCAAGCTGCTATTGATGCATTCCTTGAAAGAGCAAAATTCCAAGTAGAAGCTGCACTTGCCCTAAGATGAAAACCTCTCAAAGGTGTTAATCGTGGGGGAAAAATTAGTACGGGATAAGATACCCGAAATAATTCGTGAAAAAGGTGAATCCCCCAAAGTTCGAATTGCAGGTCCTGATGAACTAGATGTACTTCTTCGGGAAAAAATCGTTGAAGAAGCAAAGGAGTTTCTGTTTTCAGGTGATACCGAAGAACTAGTTGATATCCAAGAAGCGATCGCTGCACTACTAAAGTTAAGAAAAGCTGATCCCGCGCTTATCGAACTCCAACGGCATTCCAAATTACTTGCTCGTGGAGGTTTCTCCAAGGGTTATGTTCTCACCCTAGACCAAGAAGATGAGTAGGTATCTAAAAGAAGCTCACTCTTCAGAGTATGAAACATCTGAATAATCTTATATTCATTTTTTCTCAAAAAACGTGTGGAATACCACCCTGTTCAGTGGTGGTAAACTCAGATTATGGATCTAATAATTATGGCTACCGATGATGTTAAAGAAATACCAGAGAAACCATTCACCCATCATGATGGTGGTGATATCTCAAGGTATCATATGGAGAAGTACCCTGTTAAGGAGCTTCCATACGTTACTCAGTCTATTTGTCCCGAGTGTTTTCTATCCAATGACGAAGTTCATGTCATTGATGCAACTCTATACGAGGAAGATGGTAAGGTCATGTACAAGAAGACCTGTGAAAAACACGGGGAGTTTATTGATGTTTACTGGGGTGATGCTGAAATGTTCAAGAGGGCTCAAACCTGGTGGTACAAATCCGTTGGTCTTGATAACCCACGAACCGAGTCTGTGAAAGGATGTCCTGAGGACTGTGGTCAATGCCCTGAGCACAAGTCTCATACTGCACTAGCCCTTCTTGATGTTACAAATAGATGCAATCTACGATGTCCTATCTGTTTTGCAGTTGCCGCCGAGGGCGGTACGGTGTATGAACCTGAACCAGAACAAGTTCTTGAAATGATGAGGAACCTAAGACGTAATCAACCAATTCCTGCTCCTGCCATACAGTTTGCCGGAGGTGAGCCGACTGTGAGCAAACACTTACCTCAGTATATTAAATGGGCAAAGCAACTAGGTTTCCAAAATGTGCAGATTGCAAGCAATGTAATCCGAATTGGAAAGAGCAAAAAGTATTTGCAAGAGCTTCGTGATGCAGGTCTTTCAACTATCTATATGCAGTTTGATGGTGTTACTCCTGGTCCCTATATTGAGGCGCGAGGAGCTGACATATTACACCTGAAGAAACAAGCAATCCAACATGCCCGTGAGATTGGAATGCATTCACTTATTCTCGTACCTACTGTTGTGAGAGGCGTTAATGAAGACCAACTTGGTGATATCATTAGATTTGCTTGTGATAACCGAGATGTCGTCCGTTGTGTAAACTTCCAGCCCGTGAGCATAACTGGTCGTATTGATCACACTGCCCGTAACGAGATGCGTATCACAATCCCTGATGCAATTCATTTGATTGCAGAGCAGACTGATGGTAAGATACCTCCTGAGGCGTGGTATCCCGTACCTTCGATGATGCCTGTTGGTCGAGCTTTTGGTTTCATCAGAAAGAGCGGACCTCAAGTTGAGTTGAGTTGTCACTTTGCATGTGGAATGGCTACTTTCCTTTTCTTTGATGACGATGGTAATTATGAACCTATTACAGATGTGATTGATATAGATAAGCTCCTTGAAATACTTGAAAGTATTGCAAACCTCTATGCTGATGAGAAGAAAGGAGCTAGTACGAGGGCAAAGGCCAAACTAGCTGCAGGAGTTCGTCATTTCAAGAAGAAGACCGTTCTCAAGGATATTATCAATGCTTTCCTTAACCAAGGTGACTATGACTCACTTTCTGATTTTATGAATCGTATTATCATGCTTGGAATGATGCACTTCCAAGATCCATACAACTTTGATCTCGAGCGTGTTCAGCATTGCGATATCAACTATGCTGTACCTGATGGCAGAATCATCCCCTTCTGCACAATGAACACAATCCACAGATCAAGGATTGAGGAGAAGTTCTCGATGCCTATTGAAGAGTGGCGAAATCGTCACAAGCCGAATAAGGTGGAAGAGGACAGCATCAGCAAACCTTTCACTTCTGAAGATTTGTAGATGCATCGTCTAATGTGTGCCTCTTGTGGGCACACAATCTCTCTCTTTTTTCCTTAAAATTCGTGAAAAAGACAATGGTACAAAAGTAAAATTAGTAAAATCAACTTTAATTCTTTTATCTTACAGATTAAGAAGATGAAAGCAATCTGAATCTAATGGTAGGAACTCGCTTCTAGATTACGCTCAATTATCATTATTCTGCATTGTTCTACCTTTTTCTGGTAGATTTAGAGCATTTGGACAAATTCTTAAATATATTTTAAAGTACAATTAGTATTATTAGACCGAACATAAGTTTAATAAGTCAGTACATAGAACATACGTTTGTGGAGGGTTTGTGGGCTACAAACCTCTTCATAAATGCAAAGGCGAGTGTGTGGGCTAGTTTTTCGTTACATGCCCTCAATTACGAAACTCCCCCCTCCTACCACGATTTCCTGCACTCTCGCCACCTCATTCTTCTTGGATATTTTTCAGATTACAGTCATTTATTTGAGAATTCAAAGAACTCTGAAAATTCTTGAACATAGTTTCCAAGTACAACGATGTGGTGATTTGCAAGAGACTCCTCTAGAAAATAATCGACTGGTTCATCCATTACTACTCTTATTTGGGTCCTACATCCCGTTTCATTCACAAGGTTATCAATGATTGTTCCACCAGCAACCCAATATTTACTCAGATCCTCTCCGAAAACTTTGACAATGGTGACTTCGGTCAAGGGCAACTTACCTCGAACTCCAACACTCAACCCTGTTTCAAAGTGATTTGTAATTTCATACTCCTCCGTAATTCCAGTAGGTATCGTGCAATGGGCAAAGACAGCTGTGTTGAGTTCTTGATTTACGCTGGCAACATTCGCCATGAAGGAGGGTGTATCAGTAAGCAGCTTTGCCAATAGCAGTGTGAATGTTGCTGGAATATCGCCTTCACATCCTGCAACAAAATCCTCTATGTCGTTGAGATATGAAAGGGAGAAGCACCCAGAAATACCTGTATCCTGAAGAAGAGTGAAACACTGCACCGAAACTGCATCGAGGTTGGCTTTTTCCACAATAGCAGATACTCTCTCAGCGACA
>JABCSP010000273.1 GCA_018238825.1 Candidatus Thorarchaeota archaeon
AATTTTTATTATGAATAAGCCGTATGGTGTGCCTGCAAATTTAACTATAATGGCTGCCTTTGAATATGCTGGCTACAGGTTTGGAGATACACTACCAAGAGGATGCGGATGTCGCGGAGGATTTTGCGGATCTTGCAGAACTGTATGGAAAATAAAAGGTGATTGTGAAGAATGCTCTGGATTGGCTTGTCGGACAATAGTGCAAGATGGAATGGATTTAACAATGCTTCCATATTTTCCAGCAAGAAAAGCGCTTTACGACCTTGAAGAGTTGAAACCAACATCAGGGTGGATCTCGTTCGTAGCTCTAGTATTGAACAGGCGATGGAGATTCTCGATATGATTGAGAATAAACCCGATAATATCATTTCAATAGACCTAGGAGGAAACGAAGCTCAAGATCCTCCAGGACCCTTTGCAGAACCTTACAAGCGAGCTAGTACTATGGGTCTACATCGTGTAGCGCATGCAGGTGAAGCATCTGGACCAGATTCCATATGGGAGGCAATACGGAGCCTCGATGTGGAGAGAATTGGTCATGGAGTCACTGCACGCCAAGACCCAGAATTAGTTGAGTATTTGAAACGTGAGAGAATTGCAATTGAGATGTGCCCTATGAGCAATCTAAGAACGGGTGTTGTGCCATCTATCAAGGAACATCCGATTAGAGAATACTTTGATCTAGGTCTCCTTGTTACAGTCAGTAGTGATGACCCCTCTCTATTTCATACTGATATGAATAATGAATACATTCAGCTTCATCAACAACTTGGTTTCACGGTTCCTGAACTCTTCCAAATATCCATGAATGGTATTGACGCTGCATTCTTAGATGAAGAAATAAAGAGTCAACTAAGAAGCTCTTTTCTGAGCGAATATAACCGGATTATAGAATAGCCTGACCACTACTGAATTCCAGTTGGCTCCTGCACACCAGTTGTTTCAACATAATGGAGAGAACTCTCTGTTTTTGTTAGCCCCAGCCGTTCATGTATCATTTTTCCGATGAAACCACCAATAGCGGATGCAATAAAGGACATCAGATAGAGCACGGGGGTTATTATCAACCAAATAATTAACATTCCAGCTGCCACTGCCATGGCCTCAACCCATGTACCTTGAAATTGATAATCAATGAACATACCACGAGTGGACCACATCATAACAATCAGGGGTAACAGAGGAAGAAAAATCTCATCACTCCAGAATTCAGCAAAGATAATTGGTGCAAGTAAACAACCAAGTAGTATCCCGATGACCCAAGTTAGCAAAGTGGCCAAAATAGCATCACCAATTTTTCCAGCGACAATTCCTATAATTAATGCCATGATGAAGAGCACAGGAATGGGTCCAGCCAGAAATGATAACCAACTAAAAGTCAAATCAGTAATGAAGATGACAACTCCAACTAAAATTGCAAGAATCAATTCTCGTTTAACCACGCATAAACCTCCACTTAGTGCATGTTAAATCCATGCAAACATTAGATGAGAATAATAACTAGCTTTCTTATCAATTAATCGAAGAAATTAGCTTCTTCCTCAAGAATTCCCCACGCAAGACAAGTTCCTACAGTTGCCAGAGGTTGCCATTTCTCAGCAATAACTTTGACATCCTTTGGTGTTGGTATTTCGTCGAGATTGTAGAGTTTCATTACGCCTTTCCTAACTCCAAGGTCCTTCTCTGAAAGGATATCAAGTCGACCCATCGAAAAAATCAGGTACATCTGAACGGTCCACTCCCCAACACCCTTGATTTGCACGAACAAGCTGACGATTTCTTCAGATGAGAGTTCAGTTAGAGATTCGAGAGTTCGATATTTCCAGAGGAATCCACCCCTACGAAACGCTTCTGCTACATTATGTAGATAGGATGCCTTCTGTCTTGAGAGTCCGACGCGCTTCAACTCCTCCTGAGTTTTGACTAGAACAGAGTTTGGTGTTAGTTTGCCAACGAGTTTTAGCATTCGATCATTAATGGTCTTAGCAGCTTTGCCTGAGAGTTGTTGATAGACTATAGACCGGATGAGCATCTCAAATGGAGGAATTAATGTTGGCTCAAGTTTTAGGTTTGAACTCTCAACCGCCTTCTGAAGATCAGGTACCTGTTTCTTGAATTTTCTAAGAATTTTGGCGGTGAAGATATTTGACATTTGTGTTTTAATATCACATTTGCTAATGACTGTAACGATGTATTTGCTTTAGATATCCTAGTTTTGTACAATGATAATGAAGTCTACTCTTCAGGAATAACGAGTCCAATTACAATATATCCAAGAATCCCGATAATTGAGAGGCCAAACAAAAACATTACAATTCGAACAATTGCGGAATCAATGATAAAATACTCTGCAATTCCTCCGCAAACACCCATAATCATATGATTGTTTCGCGAACGACTTTAAGCCCTTGCAAGAAGGTTAGAGGGCGTATCTATGCCTGTCTAGGAACTCTTGTTTCTTCACAGAGTTGTATCAACAGTTTCATGGTTTTGTCCTTCAATGACCTACAAACACTGATGCAACAAACTCAACAAGGTTCGATGATGGTGTTTCAATAGGCACATCACAACTAGTGCTAAGAATGAATTTTCCACCAGAACCTCCTTCTTCTAAACATAACCTTGATGCCTCAGCAACATCCTTTGCTGCACTGCCAATCATTAAGGCCGTATCCACATTCCCCATTAGTGTTGCTTTTCCGTCTATAACTGTTCGTGCTTCCAGCAACGACACCTCAGAGTCTATACTCAATACTTCTGCATTTGTGTCGCACATCATCTTCAAGATAGGTGATGTATTGCCACAAATATGCAATGTTGCAATCACACCAGCTGATTGAACTCTAGAAATCAATGATTTCACATTAGAAAACGAGAATCTCTCAAAGAAACGAGGGGATATCAAACTGCTACTCGCACTGGGTTCTAGTATCACTATGTTATCAGCCCCAGCATCAATAAGTTTCTCAATGTAAGGTTCAATCACCTTCGCACAATGTTTGACTATTGCTTCGGCTAATTCTGGCTCCTCTGAAGTAATTTCCATTAATTTTTCGATCCCTAAGAGATGGCCAGCAAGGGTAAAGGGTCCAATGACATGACTACTAAGAAGGAATTTGTCTGCTAGAGCGTCAGACATTATTTGAGTTGCTTTGATAAAAACAGAAAGCCGAGACCCATTTACTGGTAGTTGTGGTATGTCCTCAAATTGTTCTGCTTCATGCAGCGGATGAGAATGTACATACGGAAATGCATACTTTGGAAAGGTCACTTGAGCTCCCAGGGCCTGCGCTTCTACAGTCAAATCCATAGCAGTAAAGACACCATCATATCCGTACTTGGAATGAGCAGCTAGTTGGGACTTGGCCTGTTTAACTCCGTCATTAAGCAGATCTGTAATTGGAATATTGCTTACGTTTGTTGAGTATAATCCAACAATTGGAATTACAGGTACTCTCTCAGACGCTCTTGATTCAATAGCATCTAGTACAATCTGGAGGGATGTTCGACTCATGGTCTATAACCAAGATAAGAAAATTCATCTGCCACTAATAAGGAAGTAGTCTAATCAATGATGAATAGATTGCAGGGATCTTTCGCATTAAAGGTCAGCTTAGAAAAAAGTCCAAACAACATAAAGGGAGGATATTATCTACAAAAATCGTCGACGTGAATATCAATGAGCATCATAGATTCTATTACTGATTTAAGAAATACAATTGTTAATGGAGATAGAAAGAAAGCTCCCATTCTTGCAAGACAACTGTTGGAAGAAGGCATGGATGCCTACAGTATTGTTACAGAGGGTTGTTCTAAAGCAATGACCCGGGTAGGAGAGCTCTATCAAGAGGGAGAATACTTTGTCCCGGAGATACTGATGTCAGCTAAAGCATTTGAGGCAGTTGCTAAGCTCTCTTTTAGGGCTGGGTTTTGGGCCAATATATCTCCTAATTTACCTTGTTCTTGTAGTCTAGCTGCAGCTGAAACAAATTCTTTTTGATG
>JABCSP010000274.1 GCA_018238825.1 Candidatus Thorarchaeota archaeon
CAAAGTTGTAGGACTATTCGGATTTAGGCACCATGGAAAAGAAGCAAGTATGAGACGATGGGAGCCCACGGTATTGCAGACCAGAGGTGACAGGGAAATCCAAGATGCTTTACTGAAATATGCTCTAGATCATCTTTCAAGAAAAGGAGTCGAACGCACAAAGGTCATCATTAAGCACCCCGTAGAAAATCTCAAAGTAGCACAGCACCTTCTTGATTTGTATGAAAATTCAGGTTTCGCCCGTTATCAACCCGATGGTGTCGATCTCGTTACAAGACTTGATGATATTCCCAGCTCTCCATCCATGCAGGAGAATATCTCAATAGACCCGACTCAAGGAACAATACCCGAGAAAATCGGTGAATATTGTGTGCGGGCATACGCATCAACTTCTGAGGACCTAGAGATACATGGTTTTGATAGCTCGGTCACAGAGTACGGTACTGCAGTAGCTGTCTTTAAGTCCATCTTGGGAGGCAGTATGGGTCGTTCTCCTGATGAGTTCTGGAAAGTTGCATTAGTTGATGGTGAACCTGCAGGTTTCATCGGCGGCTTCATTCCAGAATCGAAGATAAAACCAGTCACTGGCATTCTTGGTCCTTTTGGTGTTTTTCCTGAGCACCGACGCCTTGGTATTGGTGTGTTCCTTGTGTCAGAACTTTTCAAATCCATGAAAATCCATGGTTGTGAATATGCTGCAGTGGGGACTCCCTCCGCAAATCAAAATGCAATAAGGATGTACGAAAAGGCTGGCTTCAAGATGAATTGCCACTTGATACATCTTGAGAAGACGATTTAGGTCTGTCAAACCCACTTAGATCTCTTACATCCCCAATCTCTAAGCGAACGACTTAGCTCGCCTACATGATGCATATTATGGCGTAGCAGGTACAACAGCTTCTCAAGAACTGACTCAAACCAGTGGAATCCATCTTTCGAATCTAGTTTCTCGCTATCCATTGAATTAAGGGTCTTCGTGACCAGTTTTTCCATTTCGTCGAGATAGGTAGTCACAAGTTTCTTTGTGATCTTAGGCAAGACATCCTTCTCTTTATCCTCAACTGTGTCCCAATCAAATCCTGCTCGATTTCCCCATTTCATACCATCAGGGCTCTCATTCATGTAGAATTCCATCGTTTCTACAATGTGATACGCATTCAGGGAGAAGAACCAACCCTCTGAACCACTGTGCCATTTTTCATCGGGAACATTTTCAATGGCTGTTTTGAGCATCTTCCAACTTGATTGGTACTGACGTATCAGTCCTTTTACACATGTATTGTCTGAACTCATTTTTCTGTTCTCAAGAAATAGTAAGCAATTACGCATTTGTGTTTTTTCAAAAGTGAACCGAACTCTCGAAAATCTCTTATACTAGTAAAATATAACGATTTTCCTCATTTGATTAAATGATAATCTGTGAGGAGGTAATTGATTCCCATTCAGTATTAGCATAGGTATCCAACTCACCATTAGTACAGCGCTCTCCACTTCCTACTAACTGATCTGCAAAGTGAAGGCAACCGAATTTTCATCTGGATTCATGCCTGTTCAGCTGGAAGTTTTATCAAATGGGCATTAGTTGGATATCATCCTGACTCTAATACTCTTTGGATGGGTTCTTCAACTGGTAACCAACCATCTTTCAACGTCAACTTCAGGAGAAACTTCTGGCAGTATACTGACATTTTGGGTGGAATAGGTACGGCATCCTTGGAAGTACTCTTTAGTAGATTGAGCGCTGTATACACAAAGACGTTTAGGACTTCAACCATGGAACTAGTGATGTATGATGGTAACATGCCAGTATCGTTCTATCTATTCAAAGTAGCTTTTGAAGTCAAAGGAGTGAAGTATGACCTGCTAATACTCCTCTTTCTATTTTTAGACCTCATTCATAGCATTCTAAAGAAGAACAATTTGACAGGAAAGTATGTTGGTTCTCCACCAAATATTTGTTTGAAAATGTTTTTATTCCTTCAGTCATAAACTTGATACTGAAGATTAGGTGGCTTCAAGTTCATGAAGAAAAAAACATTGCTGTTTACTACTATGTGTGTTCTACTGTTCATCGTGTCATCAGCCGTTGCAACTACAAGTCAAGGTCTTGAATGGGGAATTGTTGTAGAAGATCATTTTGATTTCCACTTCAGATACACAGACTATGCAGAACCAGTCTACTCGAAAACATTTGATTTCTATTTCGAGGTGGTTTCCCTGCCAGTCATCTCAGATAGTATCTCAGCAGTTCAAGGAATACCCTATCTCAACATCACCACTGACCTCGATTTTTATTATACAAATTCCACAGCTTTGGGGACTATGTCTGCTATGTTACCAAAGTTAGTACTGCCAATTGGGAACTGGGCGCTATGGACTACTCTCCTCGAGAATGTTATATTTCACGAAGAGGCGGAATACAGCCTTATTGATGCTAGTGAATCCTCATCCACATGGTCATACTTGGCAAGATATGGCGGAAATGATATGTTTAGTGGGGACGGAACCGCAACCTATCTGAAAGACAATGGCGTTCTTACCTACTACCATTGGGTGGCTTATAACGAAGCAGGATCTCCAATCTACGAATATGAGATTTCTCGTGTAGGTTATGAACCAGTATCTCTAGTGTTCATTCTTGGGTTAGGTGGAATAGGACTAGTAGTAGTTATTGTAATCGTGCTCTTTGCAAAGAAGAGATCATCAAGAGTTCCAATTTGAGATTATGTGCTAACGAAATTATTGCAAGGTCTTCTTTACCACCAAGAGAAGCAGCCATAGTTTCAATATTCAATCAGAGAAATTCTTCTTCGTTCTGTGAGCAAAGGTTCCAGTTCGTTTCCATCTTAGTGAATCTATAGTCTATATTGATTCAAGCACCAAGTATTGTATCGTGGGTTTGTAGACATCAACATTGATTCAACGAGGGGGAGTAACACGTAGATTTCTGGACCTATATCACAGGGATGGGATTCACGCTAAAACGAAGGAAGGCATAATTAATGAAGAAAACTAGAGTCTGAATTTGCCTCTGCACCACCCTGCTGACAATAATGCCATTTCAGGTCCTACCAGTTGCTGCACGCACGATAACTGAATGGGGCCTCTAGATAGATCCAGACTTCACCACATCTAGAGTGACAAAGTATTATGATGTTACAACAGAACAAACAGGAGCAAGTATTTACAGCGAAGACACGGTCCTAGGATATACACAGTACAATGTCGTAATAGAGTACATTGAGAATCCTGTGCCAAATTGGGACTTCTACGCAATCTATGTGTATCAGTTATAAAATCAGTTGTCTTTCTTTCAACCAAATGAAAAATCTGCATCAAGATGGATATCCCTTGAAGAGCTGCCAATGAGGAATTTGTAATCTCCAGGTTCAACTGTCCAGTCATGCTTTGTAATATCATAGAATGCCAGGTCCTCTGCCTTGATTAGTATAGGAACTGATTTACTTTCACCACGTTTTAGGTGAACCTTCTCGAACCCTACTAATTCTCGTGGTGGTCGATCAACTGATGATTGAAAGTCATGAGCATATACCTGCACAACTTCTGCTCCTTCTAGGTCACCTGTATTAGTGATGCCTACCTCAATGGAGAGTGTATCTTCTGAGTTACGGAGATTGGATTTAGCAGGGTGGACATCTCCAAACTCGAATGTAGTGTAGGATTTACCAAACCCAAAGGGAAAGAGTGGTTCGATATTTTTCTCATCAAACCATCGATATCCAACAAAAACCCCTTCATCATAGAATACGCGTTTTTCTTCATCGCCCGGAAAGTTCCTTGGATTTCCTGTACTGTGAGCTGGGGAATCTGAAAGATTCTTGGGGAATGTTAACGGGAGCTTTCCTGAAGGGTTTGCATCACCGAACAGAACGTTAGCAATTGCACGACCTCCCTCCATTCCTGGATACCACGACTGCAAGACCGCTGGCACTTTGTCTAACCAATCATCCATTGCCAGGGGACTCCCT
>JABCSP010000275.1 GCA_018238825.1 Candidatus Thorarchaeota archaeon
GTCCAAGAGTTCCAGGGGCACCATGTGTTGGTCCAACAAGCCCAGAGATGAGAAGGTTATCACTCAAATTCGGTAAGAGTGTTCAATCACCATTGGATCTGTGTATGTTTGATATTCAAAAAGCAGCACAAGAAGATAGAATCAATGACGCATCAACCTAAAGGAGAGAAAGCTATGGACTTGATTCACGAAGGAAAAGCAAAACGAGTCTTACAAGACCCAGATTCACCAGAACGTGTAATCATTGAATTCACTGATACTGTAACTGCGGGAGATGGAGACAAGAAGGAAGACTTTACGGGAAAGGGGACTATCGCCTGCGAGATGTCAAAGTACCTCTTCAAATATCTTGAAGGAAAGGGTATTGATACACATTTTGTAAAGAAGGCCGAAGAGAATCAACTACTCTGCAAAAAAGCTGAGATTATCCCCATCGAAGTTGTATGCCGAAACATTGCAGCTGGTTCATTCTGTAGAAGATACGGAATTGAAAAAGGGATTGAACTAACTCAACCTCTTATCGAATTCTTTGTGAAGGATGATAAGTTACATGATCCATTGATTACAACAGGTGCTATCATTAGACTTGGACTCGCAGAACGAGAGGACCTAGACTTCATGAGATCGGTTGCGCTCTCAGTTAACTATTATCTTGAAGAACTGTTTAAACAGAGAAACCTGATACTTGTTGATTTCAAATTGGAATTTGGCCGAACTGAAAAAGGACACATTGTGTTGGCAGATGAGATATCTCCAGATATAATGAGAATTTGGGATTCAAAAGCCACATCATTGGATAAGGATATTTTCAGAGAAGACAAGGGTGATCTGGTTGCTACATACACTCAGGTCTTTGAGGAAATGAAGAAAGCTAAACCTGATGAAGTTGAACCAAGAACAGAGTCAATTCAGGTTGTTGTAGAAACAAAATCAGGAATCAAGAACCCACCAGGAGAAGTGGCAAAGAAAGCACTCAGTCGTTTGGGATTTGCAGATGTTGAAGAAGTACGAATGGGTAAAGTTTTCAAAATCGTATTGAGGAAACCTATCACATCTGAGATACTCGCTCAGCTTTCTATAATGAATGTAAAACTCCTCTCTAATCCTATTTCAGAGAAACACAAGGTGAGGCTCGAGTAGTGGTAATTGCAGTACTTCGTTTTCCGGGCACAAATAATGAGAACGACATTCTCCGAGCACTGTCTTTAATCGATGGTGCAAATCCAATACTAGTTCCATCAAGGAAGGGACTCGCAGGTCTTAAAGATGCAGATGGAATCGTGATTCCAGGAGGTTTCTCATATGGTGACTACCTCCGAGCAGGAGCAGTTGCTTCGGTAGAATCAATCACTGAGGGAGTAAGAGATTTAGCTGAGGATGGAAAGCCGGTAATAGGTATCTGTAATGGTTTTCAGATCTTATCGGAAATGGGTCTATTACCTGGAGCATTACTTTCTAACGAGTCAGCACGATTTGTTTGCAAGTGGATATACCTAAGAGTCAGTGACAATGCTACCATGTTTACCGAAAGAATGGAAGGTTCGCTCATTAGATTACCAATAGCACATGCAGAGGGGAATTACTATTGTTCTGATGATGAGTTCGATTCACTAAAAGATGAATTCAGAATCCCGTTTAGATATTGTAATGAAGCAGGTGAAGTAGATGATTCAGCCAATCCAAATGGGTCTATTGACAATATTGCAGGAATAATTAATCAAAAAGGAAATGTTCTTGGATTGATGCCTCACCCAGAACGAGCGAGTAGGGCTGTTCTAGGATCTTCAGACGGTTTGGTAATCTTAGAGAATTTTGTGAGGGCGACAAAATGCTAACGAAAAAAGAACTAGAACATGCAAAGACTGTCTTGGGTCGTGAGCCAACTGAAACTGAATTGGGCATGTTAGATGTACTCTGGTCTGAGCATTGTAGCTACAAGAGTAGTAAACGCTGGTTCTATCTGTTCAAAACAGAAGGAGATAATGTTGCTCTTGGAATTGGTGAAGGTGCAGGTCTCGTAGATATTGGTGATGGATATCTTGCTGCAGTTGCAATGGAATCGCACAATCACCCGAGTCAAATTGATCCTTACAATGGAGCAGCAACAGGAGTGGGAGGTATAATCAGAGATGTCATCTCCCAAGGGTGCAAAGCAATTGGTCTAATGAATTGCCTTCGTTTTGGACACCCATCAAAACCACACAACGCATACCTCTTGGAGAATGTAGTGCGGGGAATCTCTGAGTATGGAAACTCAGTTGGTATTCCGGTTGTTGGTGGAGAATTAGAATTTGATGATTCATATGACGATAATTGCTTGGTAAATGTAGTCTGCGTAGGATGGGTAAAACCAGAAGAGGTTGTAAGAAGTTCAGCAAAAACACCAGGTCACCTTCTTGTATTGTTTGGGTCAACCACTGGAAGAGATGGAATCGCAGGAGTAAGCTTCGCGTCAGAAACTTTTTCTGATGAGGAAGAAGATAATCGAGGTGCTGTCCAAGTCGGAGACCCTCTTTCAAAGAAAATCGTGATAGATACACTCCGGGAACTTATTGAAGAGAAATTACTAGAAGGTTTACAAGACTTTGGTGGTGGAGGTATGACTTCCGCTGCTGGTGAATTAGCCAGAGCTGGAGGAACTGGTGTAGAGAAAGATCTCTAAAAAGTTCCACTCAGAGAGGCAGACATGAAACCATCTGAGATTGTGATTTCCGAATCGCAAGAGCGAATGCTTGCAATTGTTGCTCCTGAGAATCTAGATAGAGTAAAATTACTTCTTGAGAAGAATGGTACACCCTACGGAATTATTGGCAAAGTCACTGACGATGGCGATTATACTGCCAAGTGGTACGGAAAAGAAAAGGCTCGTATTCCAATTAGTTTGTTAGTAGAAGGATTTCCAGTACCCGAACGAATCGAAGGTAAAATTGCTGCACAGACAGAGTCAATATCTTGGTTCAAGGAACCTGAGGATTACAAAAAGAATCTACTAGAGATGCTTGGTTCAGCCAATCTCTGTGATCGTTCTTGGGTGTATAGTCAATATGATCAGCATGTACAATCAAACACAGTTGTAGATCTTGGAGAGAATGGAGGAGTATTAGAATTTCCAAATAGTCGGAAACTAGCATTCACAAGTGATTGTAACTCCTTCTGGTGCTTACTGGAGCCTCAACAAGGAACAGCCAATTCTGCTTGTGAGTCCTTGCGCAACTTGGTTTCTATGGGAGCTACACCAATCTTCATCGCGGATTGTCTTAATTTTGGAAATCCTGAGCGACCGGAATCCTATGGCCAATTTGTAGAAGCAGTGAGAGGTCTTGGTAGATTCTCAAATGATTTCGACATTCCAATAGTTGGTGGGAATGTTTCCCTGTATAACGAGGCGGAAGTTGATGGTGAAACTAAGAGGATTAATCCAACTCCTCAGATTATGATTGCGGGTATTTTCGAGAAGGAATTTACTCCTGTCCGCAGAAATCTGTTGGCTCCATGGGCGAATATATTCCTTGTAGGTGAAACCCTTCCTGAACTCAATGGTAGCGAATACCAACGAACTACCACAGGACAGGTGAAGGGAATCCCACCGAGATACAGACCTGAGGTTGATAAACGTTCTATGCGCGTGATACTTGAAGCACACCAGAAGGGACTGATCCGTTCATGCAATAATGTGGGAAGAGGAGGCATTGCTATTGCATTGATGAAGATGGTTCTTAGGGGTGAATATGGCTTCAAGCTAAATCTGGACTATATTCCGGGAACTGCAAACAGTCTAGCGCAGAGACTATACTCAGAAACCTCTGGCAGATACTTGGCGGAAGTTACAGAAAGCAATCAGGCGGAATTTTTGGAGATTATCGAAAAGCACGGATCATCGGTCTGCGAACTTGGTCTGACTGTGAAGGATCCTGTTGCTGACTTTGGTGTATTTTCACTTTCTATAGATGAAGCAAGAAAAACGTTTTCGAATGGTTTGAAACAATAC
>JABCSP010000276.1 GCA_018238825.1 Candidatus Thorarchaeota archaeon
TGACTATGGCAAGAATGGCGGGAAGTGCGCACATCTACGATGGCTCAGTTCCAACCCAGAATGCAGCTGAAACGGGTCAAGTTGGCATTTCCATGTCAATCGACTTCTATGGTTACGGAACACAGTACCGAAACCCCGACTGTGAGTACATATTGCCTGAGGGTGAATCGATAGTCAACGGTGACCCAATTGCGATTTCATCGACTAGTTCCCACAAGGATTTAGCCGAAGGGTTCCTTGACTTTGTGCTCAGTTCTTATGGTCAGTCGCTGTGGCTATCTTCAAGTATCAATAGAATGCCAGTCATGAGGGAAGCCTTCGATGAACCACTAGGCATAGCAGCTCCGCAGCTGTACGTCAACTACAACCAGACTATTGCGAACGTTGGCATCTACTTTGACGACGCAATTTCCCTAGGGAGTAAGATTTCCTTCATCCACTACTTCGAGGCCGTTTTCACGGATGCTCACACTGAACTAGTGGATTGCTGGGATGCGATTCTGAAGGCATACACCAGGGGCACTAATCCCATATCACTGACAGAGCTAAACGACTTAGCGACACTGATGGGCGCTACAGTGACAGTCGCGGATCCGAATACTGCTGTGATGGAGAAGTTCACACTCGCATACGCCACAGAGATAAATGGCGATATGTACAGTAGCGCGAGCTTCTTGAGCGCGATTAAGACAGCCTGGACAGCGGCCGCAAAGGCACAGTACATCTCAGTCATGGCGTCAGTGCCGGCACCGTAAGGGGGGACTGAACCCTCTGTCACTAGATGAAGAACAGACGCATTCGACGGGCGAACCAGTGAGTGCTGAGCCAGAGTTGATTACCGACACTGTTCGGGACAACCTGACTCGCGCTCTCCTGAGCCTTCCAGCAGCCATTGTGCTATGGATCGTAGGAAAAATCACCGGCCTTGTCAACTGGATTATTGGTGGATTTCGTGGGTTCGTGGACTTCTTCTCCGACCCCCAGATCAAGATATTCGCAGCGTACCGCAAGCTCCGACAAGAGATGGATGCTCTCTCAACAGTTCAGTTGCTAGCGGTGCTATTCACATTCACGGCGTTCCTTATCCTTCCACTGATGCTAGTGATTCTCGTTTCACTTGAGAACTTCCCATACCATTTTGTGGTTCTGTTTGAGGACTCCAACTTCTGGCCTTGGCAGTATGACGAAGCAACAGAAACGTGGATTTCATACGTAAGGCTGGAAACCATCCTCACCGGCGGGGACTTGGTGGTTATTCAGGGATGGGACTTTGGTGCTGTCATCAACTCAATCTATGTGGCAATCATTGTTACAGTTTTCTCTGTACTGATAGGGGTGTTCTTTGCCTTCATAGTGGCAAGGTACGATTTCCCTGGGAAACGCATTATCCGGACCGTGCTGATTTTTCCGTTATTGGCCACACCATTTGTGGGTGCTATCGGAATCAAGTACTTCCTGGGCCGGGCAGGATTCATCAATAACCTGCTGTACACGACGCTTCATGTGATACCATACAGGATAGAGCTTTGGGGTCTCGCAGCTATCATATTCATACAGTCACTCTCATTCTTCTCGCTCGTATACCTGAATGCCTACTCTTCATTCATGGGCATAGATCCATCCCTTGAAGAACAAGCAGAGAATCTTGGCGCTACGGGCTCAAAGCTCTTTCGTTCAGTGACCTTACCCCTTGCGATGCCTGGCATCCAGGCAGGAGCTATTCTGACCTTCATCCTAAGCATTGAGGATTTGGGTACACCAATAGTCTACTTCGAGCATCAGCAAGCTCAGAAAACGCTCGCGTACCAAGTCTTTGCCAGCATCGCTACACAATCCGGTCAGATTGATCCGGCTGGTCCTGCGATTGGGTTGATTCTGTTGGTATTTGCTCTGACAGGGTTCTTGGCCATTCGGAAGTATGCGTCCCTTAGGTCGTACGAGGGTGGCACAAAAGGCGGCCAATGGAATCCAAGGGTGCGACGGCTTAGGCCTAGAACATCGCTTGCTCTTTACATCCTATTGATACCCTTGCTCTTCCTTGCTCTCATTCCTCAGATTAGCGTCATAATCCTGTCATTTACAGAGTCATGGTCTACGAATGCGATACTGCCTGATGTCTGGACTTTGGACAACTACGGTATACTATGGGCATATCCGGATGTCAGTCGGTCCATTCAGTACACTCTGATCTACGGGCTTATCGCAACCCTCATCATAGTGGTGCTTGGGACGAGTGCAGCCTACATAATTGCCAGAAGGGACATTCCTGGAAAGATGCTGCTTGACGTACTAGTCACATCGCCAATCGCTCTTCCGGGCATCGTCATAGCGACAGGATACTTCCTAATGTACTACAACACGTTTATCTTCCCGCCGGAAGGACCTGCGTTCTTGATTACAATGTCCTATGCGGTGCGAAAGTTTCCGTTCACAGTGAGAGCAGCCTATGCCGGGCTGCAGTCTACACCAGTAGTCTTGGAAGAGGCCTCCATGAACCTGGGCGCGAGCAAGAACCAGACATTCATGAAAATCACAATGCCTTTGATTGGCGTGAGTGTCCTTGCTGGGTCATTGCTCTCGTTCGTCTACTCGGTGAGTGAGGTGAGTACGAGTCTGATTTTAGGCAGTGTAGGACGGCAGCAAGCCCCAATGACATTTTGGTGCAGGGAGGTGCTACAGGCAACAGGAGACTACGGTGGAGCGTATAACGCCGCTACGTTAGGTGTACTGATGATGGCTATGCAAATGACGGTCATCACAATAACGAACAAGATACTGGGTGCCAGGTCATCAGCGATGACAGGCATATGAGGTGATAAGATGGTCGAGATAAGACTAGAAAATTTGCGTAAGACCTTTGGTGACATTGTGGCTACGGACAGGGTGAATATGACCATTAAGGAGGGTGAGCTCTCAACGCTGCTTGGACCCTCAGGCTGCGGAAAATCAACTTTTTTACGCAGTTTTAACCGTATGAATGATGTTATTCTGAAATCGAGAACAGAAGGTGAAATTCTGTTAGATGAAAAGAATATTTATGATACAGATGTCGATGTTGTAGAAATAAGAAGAAAAATCGGTATAGTTTTTCAAAACCCAGATAATCAATTTGTTGGGGTTACCGTGGAAGACGATATCGCTTTTGGTATGGAAAATTTAAATTTTGAAAGACTAGATATGCTTGATAAAATTGAAGAATTTTCTAAAGAGGAATAGTAACCTCTTCGCTGATTGTATTTTATATTTAACATAGGGTATCCATTTTTATGAAGAATATAATTATTGATTAATCTTGAAATCCTTCCATTCCCATCAACAAAAGGATGAATAATAGAAAATTTAAGATGGAAATATCCTGCCAAAAATACAGGATTATAGATTTTTTTCTTATTTTGATACCATTCAATTAATTCGGCCATTAATAATGAAATTTTCTCAAATGTAGGTGGTTTGTGAAGACTTCCAATTATTACAACATTAACCCCTTTAGTTCCTTTACGCGATAATGCAATATCACGAAAAATTCCTGCATGGCTTGGTTTGGTGTCTTTAAATAAGTCTTTATGCCATTTTTTAATTAAATCTAATGATATTTCTTCTTTATTATTAAGGAGTGACTCATAAACTTCCATATGGCGTCTGGTTTCTAAAACATCTTGCATTTTTTTGTTTGGAGGAGAGATTTGGTATTCTAAAAGCATAGATGTATCTCGATAGGTTAGTGTAGAACCTTCGATTTTGTTGGATTCGAATGTAAAATTAATTCCAAAAGAACGGAATTCTTTAATTAAGGTTTCTTCAGAATTTAGATCAAGTCTTTTATGATAGCTATCTTTTATTTGTGAAATCTTTTCTTTCCATCTTTTTTCAAACACTTTCTCAAAAAACAGGTAAGTTTTATCATCCGTGGTGGCCAAATCAAACAGAGCCGATTACCTTAAGTGGTTCTACTCTTCCTGGAGAAATAATAACGATTAAATTT
>JABCSP010000277.1 GCA_018238825.1 Candidatus Thorarchaeota archaeon
AATTTCAATTTCCATATCATCTGGTATGACAAGCGGTCGCCTTGATGGGTTTATACTATTAACCGGAATGATTGAAAACACAGGTGATGAACTAAGAATAACTGGACCTCCCACACTCAACGCGTAGGCTGTACTTCCTGTTGGAGTTGCGACAATCAATCCATCGCTCCCGTCCTTCCAAAATTGCTCTCCATCTATTAGGAGTGAATAACGAACTAGGGTAGCACTTCTTCGCGCAAAAATCCCGATATCATTAAGGAGTGGAGGGGTCTCCTTTCCTGCTATTTCCGCCACGAGTCTCTTCTTTTCTTCTCTAGCCCACTTGTTACTTAGTAAATCCTCTACGACTGAATCGAAATTGGAAACCATTACATCAAATAGAAAATCTGGTTGTCCCATAGACGCGATTGGCAGAATTGGGATATCTGTGTGTCCCAGATCAAGAAGTGATTTCAAAAGAAATCTATCCGAACCGATAATTGTGATAACGTCAGCATCTATCTTCTTGAGTGGTACTCCTTCCTTTTTCAGATGACCCGCAAGTTTCTTTTCTATGATGTAATCCGCTTTGCTACGCTTGAGAATATCAAGTACATTCCGCGCATCTTCAAGCATACCTGCTTCGTATCCGGAGATTACACCAATTCTCGTTCTTTGTTCCTCCTTTAAGGGAATTACTTCAAAGAGAAAGCTTGTGATACTTAAATGACCCGACGATTGGATTGGCAAATGTTGCCAACTACTCCTCATAAAGTCAATCATTGCCGTTTGAGATTTCGTTAAAAGCCATTCAAGGGGACGATTGTAACGGTGCATTCTGTTGACAGAAAACTTCAACGAGATTCAGAAGAGAATTCTAGAACTCAAGAAAGAGAAGAAAGCTCTCATTCTGGCTCATAATTATCAGATTTTAGATATACAGGAGATTGCTGACTTTGTTGGCGATTCACTACAGCTCGCACGCAAGTCTGAGGAGCCCAATGGTTATGAGATGATCATCTTTGCAGGTGTGAAATTCATGGCTGAGATGGCTGCGATTCTTTCACCTACAATTCCTGTTTACATTCCCGACCCAGCAGCTCTGTGTCCTCTTGCTGCATATCTTGACGCCGAAAAAACACGAGCTAAGAAGAAAGAGTATCCTGGTGTACCAGTTGTTGTCTACGTGAATACTACCGCTGAAGCAAAATCCGAAGCTGATATGATTTGCACATCTGGTAGTGCTGTCGAAGTTGTAGAGTCAATGGGTGTTGATAGAGTGATATTTGGCCCAGACTCAAACTTGGCTGATTATGTACGCACACACACGAATGTCGAGATTATAGATCTTGACCCTGACGGCCTCTGTTATGTTCATGCTAGATTCAAGACTGAAATGCTTGATGAACTAAAGAAGAAGTATCCAGACTCACTTGCGATTGCTCACCCTGAATGTCCACTTGAAGTCCAGCAGGTTTCAGACATGGTTGGGTCAACAGGGATGATGGCTAACACTGTAGCAGAAACTGATGCGAAGGTTGTCCTAATTGCTACAGAGCTAGGGATGGTTCAACAACTGCAAAAAAGACATCCCGATAAGACAATCCTTCCTTTCTTTGAAGATGCAATTTGTCGCCAAATGAAGAAGCACACGCTTGAGAAGATTCTGGACGTTCTAGAGAATAAACCCGAAGAAAATCTTGTGACAGTTCCTGAAGAGTACGTCCCTCACATTCGGAAGATATTGGAAGCGATGAATAAGCTGAAAGGTCAAGGGCCTGCAGCTAAAGTTTCAGTAGAAACAACATGAGTCTTTAATTCTTAGGGACTATATTGGAAACGATCTCTGATAGCTTCTCAACAACAAGGCCTGAATGACCTTTAGAATTGAAATCCTCTACTGAGAACATGCCCGAAATCCCGATGAACTTGCAGAATCCTTGAGACCGTTCATAATCTTTCAGAGAGTCTCCAACGAACAGCATTTCATCGAATTGAATATTGTACTCTGAGTGGATATGGTTGAAGTGGTCTGCTCCTTTCTCAAATCCCGGCCGGTAACCAAGAATCCCTTTGAAAAGGCTCAGGATTCCCAATCTACGGAAATACTCCTCGATTGTAGTTTGAAAAGTTGAGGAGGAAACAAAGACATCAATCCCCATTTGGTTCAGTTTTCCCACAGAATCTTCTGTATCCTCAAAGAGCTGCTGTTCAAAAATACGTTCAATCTTCAGTTTCTCAAAAGTTCCAATGGCATCTTCATTCTTGGGATGGTCGGGGAAGTTCATCTTAACCTGCTGCTCATAGGGTAGACCTGTTGTGGATCTATAGCGGGTTGTTGCATCTTCCTTAGAGACCCCGAAGTACGCCATCATCATTTCAACACCAATGCTCTCGAGGAATGGCATGCTATCTGCTAATGTTCCATCAAAGTCGAAAATGACTGCATTACAGGATATCTTTTCTGCCATGAGTTCTCACTCGCATCATTCGTTTCCTAGGTGACTCTTTAGACAGTTTGGGTTTGGTCTTGTTACGATATATTTCATTCATACTCCATTTGAGATTTTCCCAAGACCGATATAGTGACACTACAAGCCTTTATGAGCCTATTTTCCTGTGTCTATATATCACGCCTACTATAGAGGGAATATACTTGTCGGACCACACCCCAAAAATTGATGATACTACTAAAGATTCTGAAATGTTAGATGTTGGTTCTCTATTCAGAGGAACTGCCACGCTTACTCTTGTTGGAGAAATTGTTTCAGCAATAATGTTGCTGGGTTCCGGTGCTGCCTATGTCATAAGTCGTTCAGGATTAATTGAGGTCATAGAATTTGATGTGGCAGTGTTCCTTCTTTTAGGTGGAGCCATGCTCACGCTCTTTCTCTTTCTTGGTGCGATTGGGTTCTTTGTTAGATTCAATCGCAAGATTGGACGTTTAGTTATTGGTGATGGAATTGGTGAAGTAGATCTCAATCAGCCAAGTGTGAAAACAGTAGTTATCATCTACGGGTTGGCGGTTGGACTTATTCTGATTATGGGGATCTATGGATACTGGCTAGTGTACAAGTATTACTTCGCAGCTTTGGCCACTACTTCATTGAGCTTCTTTGGAGTCGCAGTATCTCTTGGCATCTTCATCTTGTCCTTTCTGATTCAAGTTGTGATTACAACGATTGGCAGGACTGCTACAACCATAATTCGTAAAGTTCTAGCTGAAGATGAAGTGTGACTCTCAGAGTTTCATTGAGAATAACTTTAATTGGGAGGGCATACTCGCAGAGAGTCGGTGCTAGATAGTGAAGTTGCATTTGTGGCATATTTCGTACATAGTTGGAATCGTAATTGTTATTCCTGTACTTCTATTTGATCTCATGGGATTACATCTTATCCCTGAAACTATTCTGCCCTATGTGAAACTCTTTGGAGGAATCCTACTCATTGCAGGTTCATGTGAAGCTTTCGTGATATCCGTTGAAGGAATCGCACACAACATGCATCTCACAGATTACGTAGCTGGAATCTATGCAAGTATTGCCAGCACGATTCCTGAATTGTTTGTACTCATATTCTTGATTCTTGGCGGACAATATGAGATGGCATGGATTTTGGCACTAGCAACCATCTTCATGAACAGTCTTGTATTTGCACTCTACACTCTTGTACTACCAAAGGATGAACACGGTAACTTCAGACTACCCGATGCAATCCATCATGTTGGCTCTGACTTGCTTACAATGGGAGCAGTCATCTCACTGTCTGTTGCATTTTCAATGATTCTTGTTCATCTCTTCCCATTAACACCCGGCAATGTATTGATTCCTCAATTTCTTGACTCTGGAGAGTTGATACTCTTTGGTCTTTGTCTTATTGTAGTATTTGCTGCATATCTCTACCGTATCACCAAGTATTATGGAAAATGTGATCCTACCTCTGATGATCCACACATGTCATGTGAGATCAAACACGATATCATGCCGAAGAAGACACTAG
>JABCSP010000278.1 GCA_018238825.1 Candidatus Thorarchaeota archaeon
AATGGTCCTAGATAGTACCGATAATGGCGCAACAATGCACTGGAACGTGGTAGAAATCCTTCGGGAGCTCTAGTTTTTGCCCATAGTACAATATCTTCAGGGAGATGCTTGTTAATTTGATCAATATTGAGTGACTTATCGGTCGATATCAACACAAGTTGTCCAAAACTATGGACACCTCGATCAGTTCTTCCTGAGAGTTGGACGGTTTGTTTAGAGTGAGGTTCCTTACTCCAAGATTCCATTGCTTTGATAAGTTCACCTTGGATTGTTTTTAGTCCCAGTTGTATTTGTGATCCGTAGTAATAGTCACCAAGGTAGAACAGACGAGCTAGATAGTCTGCCATGCGTCATAATCTCCTATTTTGATTCCCAAATATCAAAGAGACTTCGTAAAGAGCGAGCTCGTAGGTCTTCTATTTTGTAGCGATATATCTTAATCCGACCAAATATTTTCTCTTCAATAAGACCAGATTGTAATAATACTTCAAGATGTGACTTGGTTGAACTATGATTTAGATTCACCCTTCTGCAGAGTTCAGAGATATTTAGCTCATTAGATACAGCAAGTTCTTTGAGTATCTTGATTCTTCCTCTCGAAGAAAAGAGATCTTCTATACCGATTTTGTGTGAAGTTTCAGTATTCAAGTGTAATTCACAGCTCCTGAGAGTCTAGTAAACTTGCAATAAAATGTTCAAGCATTTCTGCAGGAACATCAGAAAGTCCAATGAGTGTAGTTTGACCCCTCTGTCCACTACCTGATCGTTTTGTGTCGATAATTCCATGTGATGTAAGATCTTGGACCCATTCCCAAATTTGAGTATGTGCTCTTGGTTCTTTATTATACTCCTCACAAGACGAGCGATACATTTCTTCGACTTCGCCCATAGTGACATATGCTCCACGGGTTTCCTTCAATTGTCTTGCAATAGCTAATAGTAATATTCTATGCATTTGTGAAAGGGTACTGAAAACTTCTTTCCTAAGCTCTGGGTGTGTATCAGCCTTTGCTTGACGTGCATAGTCTGGTACTACGTATTGAGCCTGTGTACTATCAGTTTGTTTTCCTGAGCGCCATAGTAGTTCGATGGCATACCTTGCATCACCTCTCTCAGATGCAATATCTGAAATCACTTGGATGGTTTCTTCCATGACCACGTTCTCTTCAAATGCCATTTCTACTCGATTTAGTAGAATATCATGTAGTGCATTTCTATCATATTTAGAAAATTTTAGGATATTTCGTTGAAGTGTGCTCAGTGTGCTTGAATCTAATGATTTTTCGTCAAGTGGTATTTTTCGACCTATCCCGATAATGGATACACGTTGTCTTGCGTTTAATCGATCATCCGTTAGTCTTGTCAAATCATACAGAATATCAGATCCTCTCTGTCTAATGAAGTAATCAAGCTCGTCAAGTATCAGTAGTAGGTATCTATCTTCTTCATTTAGGACCTCAACTAGCATCTGTAATAGTTCTTCAGGAGAATGACCCCGTCGTGGAAAATCAGGTTTGAACTCTCTGAGTGCGCGTAGAAAGACAAGATATGCTGTTTTATTGATTCTGCAATTGATGTGGATATTGTGCAGACGGATTGATCTCCGATCTGCTGCTTGAACCAGTTGTTCTGCAAATCTCTTAGCTACTGCAGTCTTTCCAGAACCTACAGGACCCTCAATAATGAATTTGTGGCTCGTTCTTCCGGGGGTAGTAATCAGGGTCTTGAAATTTTGTGCAAGAGTTCGAAGCTCATCTTGTCGATGAGGAAGATTTTCAGGTACATAATCTATTGATAAAAACTGCTCAGATTTGAAGACGCTACGCCTACTTAGTTCATCTTCAACATAATCATGAGCCATGGTAGTCCAAGAAATGCTTTGCTGATGCGTCCTTAAAAGCATTTGCGGACTGTACGATTAAAAGTATATTCTGAGAGGAGGTTACCGAAAGTATTGGCGAGCTCCTAACTCAAGATCCATATCATCGTCAATACTGACTCATCGGGGTCATAGCAATCATCACTCGCCATTATTGGGATGTAATGATATACCGATAAACCTGACGAAAAGGAATTGGTGCGACCGCCGGGATTTGAACCCGGCTTGAAAGCTTGGGAAGCTTCCGTCCTAACCAGACTAGACAACGATCGCTATGTAGCTCATCCAAATTGTATTTGATAAAAAACTATTGGCAAATAACAATAAACGACCTAAGAATATGCTTATCTTGTACTTGTAAGCAAATCCAATTGTGAGATTTAATCATGTCTCCCAATACTAAATCAGTTAACTTTTGGCAAGGAAATCAAGCCTGTGCGGAAGCAGCCATTTCAGCTGGTTGTAGATTCTTTGCAGGATATCCAATTACACCTGCATCTGAGATTGCTGAGATTATGTCCCAGCAATTACCAAAACTTGGTGGAACTTATGTACAAATGGAAGATGAAATTGCAGCAATTTCAGCTATAATTGGAGCTGTATGGGGCGGATCTTTGTCAATGACTGCAACTTCTGGCCCGGGTTTTAGTCTCATGCAGGAAAATATAGGATACGCAATAATGACTGAAACTCCATGTGTTATTGTAGATGTTCAGAGAGCTGGTCCTAGTACTGGACAAGCAACCAAGGCAGCTCAAGGAGACCTTATGCAAGCAAGATGGGGGACTCATGGCGATCATGAGATGATTGTATTGGCACCTAATTCTTCCCAAGAAACGTACGAGCTCACAATCAGAGCTTTTAGCCTATCTGAGAAGCTCCGACATCCAGTGATTATTCTTTCTGATGAAGTAGTAGGCCATTCCAGGGAAAAAGTTGTTGTGGATTCAAGCAGCGATAATCAGATACCAAGAAAGCTAGCTAAAATAGATGACTTACCATATGGTGGTGTGACTTCTGATGGGCACGCAATTATGCCGAGATTTGGAGATGGACATAATCTTCTGATAACAGGCTCAACACATGATGAGAGGGGGTTCAGAAAGACCTCTGACTCCGAAGCTCATGACAAACTGATTCGTAGAATATCAGCCAAAGTTCAGGATGCAAGGCATATTCTTGATGATTTCGTAATTTCGGGACCCGAAAGTGCTGATTGGGGAATCATATCTTTTGGTTCTACCTCAAGATCTGTGGAAGAACTAATGGTTAGTGAAGATTCAGGACCAACCCTGAGATCAATGAGGTTAAGGACTGTCTGGCCGTTCCCAGATCAGGCTATACGAGATTTCAGTAAAACAGTGAATAAGATACTAGTTCCTGAATTGAACCTCGGGCAATTGTCCAGAGAAATTTCACGTGTCGTTAGAGATACTCTAGAGGTGGTTCCACTGAACAAAATTGGTGGCGGTCGTATGATCGAACCTGATGAGTTACTTGCTAAAATGGCCCAGTCATAATAAGATGATACTTTGTTCAGTGGATATATTGGACATTGTATCAAGTCATGAGAACTGGACTCGATGATGATTATGATATTAGTATTCATCCATACAGTCACGTTTTCCTTTAGAAATGAGGTTATGAAGTATGGAGCAGTTATCTCAAAATTGAATATGTGTTCCCCAGGTTGAATCCTGAGAGGAAGTGCTATTGAAATAAGTTGGGTTGAATTAATTTGTTGAATACTTGCAAAGGGAGTAGTTTCATTATTATAATAAACCATTATTGTAGGTTCGATTATATTGCTATTGATATCATAGACTGAAAGGTTGAACTGCAGATTCTCACCATAGTATGCTGATTCGATAATAGTGTTGATAATAAGTTCTCCAATAACAGTGAATTGGAACTCATGAGTTCCAGAAAAATTATAGTATTCACTGGTAGATTCGAGAGTGACTATATGTGGTCCAATTGTCAGATTATTCCAAGCTGTCAATGTAAGTATGTTCGTAGAATGAGGTGTCACATCTTTATGGAGAGAAATTTCTCCAAAATTATCCATGATTGATAATGATAT
>JABCSP010000279.1 GCA_018238825.1 Candidatus Thorarchaeota archaeon
AATGCAAATCTTACAGGATAACTTAGAGTTCGGAAAAATCATGATTATTGAGTATCCATTGGTAAAGAAGGACGGCTCGATATTTCCTGCAGAGATTAGTGTTTCAGTCATTCGTGACCCAGAGGGTATGCCTCATGCATTCATCAGCGTCATACGCGACATCACGGAGCGTAAACAGGCGGAGGAGAAGATTCGGAAGAGTGAAGCCAGCCTTGCTGAGGCACAACGGATTGCCGGTTTAGGGAGTTGGGAAGTGGATAGAGTAAAGAACGAGCTTGTCTGGTCTGATGAGGTCTATCGCATCTTTGGCTGTACTCCACATGAGTTTCCCGTGTCCCATGAAAAGTTCATGAGTTTCGCCCATCCCGATGATCAAGAGCGTATTCAGAGAGCTATCGACGAAGCTGTATATGAGGGCAAGCCTTACAGTATTGACCACCGGATAATTCTGTTAGATGGCTCAGATCGAATTGTTCACGAGGAGGCCGAGGTGACCCGCGATGAAACTGGTAGAGCGATTCGAATGGCAGGAACAATTCACGACATCACCAACAGGAAGAGGGCTGAGGAGGCTCTTAAGGAGAGTGAAGCCAAGTTTAGAATGTTGTTTGAATCTGCTCCAGTGGCAATAATTCTGACCGATCACAATGGCAACTTCATCGCAGCGAACAAATGGATGGAGAAGATCTCCAACTACTCAAGGGAGGAACTGGAGGTCATGAAAGCTGCAACCCATTATGTACACGAAGAAGATCGTAATATTACTCTGTCTGAGCTAAACGAAACTGGAAAGCTTCGGGACTTCGAGGTGAAGCTCAGACAAAAGAACGGAATGATATACCATGCTCTGTTGAACGAGGACCTGATAGAACTTGAAGGTAAGAAGATCAACCTCGCAACGATCCGGGACATAACAGAACAAAAAAGAGCTGAGGAGTCAATACGACTGTCAGAACAGCGATACAGAACCTTGTTCAAGCACAGTCCAGTTTCGATTTGGATAGAAGACTTCACAAATGTGGCCCAGTTGCTGGACCAGCTCCGAGCCAATGGAGTGTCTGACTTGGACACACACCTCGACAATCATCCTGAGGTGCTCTTGGAGGCAATCTCTCTTATCAGAGTGATCGATGTCAATGACGCAACTCTTGAGATGTATGAGGTTGATACCAAAGAAGGCCTATTAGACAGCATGAACCAGCTTCTCAGCGAGGTCCCTCCTGAACACTTCAGACAGGAGCTTCTCGCCATCTGGGAGAACAAGACTGACAGGCTTAAGTTCGAGGTCCGCGCGATAACGCTCAAGGGTAATCCGCTCCAAATCATTGTGCGTTGGAAGGCACCTGTCATCGATGGCAGGATGGATCTCTCCAGAGTGATTGTTACCATCACAGACATCACAAAACGAAAAAAGGCAGAGCACGACCTCAAGGCTGCCGCAGACACAGCTATGTTGTACTTGGACCTCATGGGCCACGATATTCGTAACCACCTACAGGCGATTGTTATGGGGATGGAGATAATGGCACACATGGAGATCGGAGCTGAGGCGGAGCAAGTGTTCGAGATTGTCCATGAGTCGGTGAATAAATCACAGTCGATGATTGGGAAAATTCAGTCCACCCGTGGTCTGTTAACAGAACCTGTTTTTGCAAGGTCACTGAATGAGGTCTTGAATGAGTGCCTGAGAAATCTACGTGCGACTCACGATGATGTTGAGGTCGAGCTGGACATGCAAGTTCAGGAGCCGGTAGTTCGCGCAGATGAATACATTGAGTTCCTACTCATGAACATCTTGGAAAATGCTGTTGTCCACAACAACAAAAAGATTAGACATGTCTGTGTCAAAGTGGATGAAGCTGAGAGGGGATACGAGGTGTTGATTAGCGACAATGGTCCTGGTCTAACTGAATCAGAGAAAGAGGTTCTTTTTGACCAAGAAAGACGCTTTGGAGGTGTCGGAGTCCACCAAGCAATGAGTATCGCACACAAGTACGGCGGGAGAATCAGTGTGCGCGACAGGATTATCGGAAATCCAAGCCAGGGTGCTGAGTTCTTGATCTGGCTCCCTAAGTGGATATAGACTTCTGCGTACTTGAACTAGACTTCACTGGTGGATATCTTATGTGCACATGATATATTGCACATTCCAATGGCTCTGGATACGAGAAACATTCTGGGATATGTGTACCATAAACACTGGATACACGAGTCACCTATTTCTGTTCTATCCTGCCTATTGCAGTATTAACTGACCTTAAGGTCATCAATTTGCAACCCAAATTAGTAGGATATTCTACTCATCAGTGAATAAAAGGATGACACTTGGAAGTTCACATCTGCAAGACGTAGAAGGTGGCAAACACACAGATAATCGTGGTAGGAGGGGGGAGTTTCGTTAAGTAATTGAGGGCATGTAACGAAAAACTAGACTGTGCATTTGCCGTTGATTCATACGAACTCCTACTCACATAAATATTCTCCATACCTTCTAATAAACAAAACTGTGTTTGGCAGGACTCACCATTAAGCTTTCGATAGCTCAATGATTCACAAAATAATTACACAAACCGCCCATCAAACAGGGGACAATCTGAATGATTTTCTAATTATTCCACAGAACTCTCTAAGAATTATACGTCCTACAAAGGTATTAGTAATAAATCAGTTCGCTTGCGTTTACTAGAAACTTCTAGAATTGCTGCGTTTCAAATAGACCAAGAAGTGGGACCATGAGACAACCTTACGAACGAAAGCCGTCCCCGGAGCGGAAAGAATTCCGCAAAGTGGCTGAAACAATGCAAATTCCAGTAGTGGAAGTTGACTTGAGCTTTTCATTACAATATGCAAATGGTGCTGCAGTTGATCTGCTAAAATTAGAAGAATCCAAGTTTATGTCAGGTATACATGTTGATGATTTGGTAGTTCCTGAACAACATGCACTTGTTCATGAAGGTCTCAAACTTCTTCAGGGAAATGTAGAACCCACATCTATCTCTCTAAGAGCAATTACAGGGGATGGAGTAGCAATTCCGTGTCAATGTTTTGCAGATAGGATATCGGATGGATCAAGAATCACTGGATACGTTGTATATGTTGTTGACCTCTCTCGGCGAGAATCATCTGAGGAAAAGATACTCTCGCGCAAAGAGATACTTGAGTTCATGGTTGAATACTCCAGTTTTAGTGGGATTACAATTGTTGATGATGAGTATAAGCTTGAATATGTTAATGATAAATTCTGTGACATAATTGGTAGACGACGAAGTGAGATTCTGGGTCACCATTTTCAAGAATTCCTACATCCTGATAGTGTTGTAATTGTTTCTGACCGTTACAAAAAGCGTCAGCAGGGAGAAAAAATTCCTTCTGTATACGAAATCAAAGTGATGCGCAAAGATGGCGAAGTTCTTGATATTCGTATGAATGTGGGCGCAATCCAAAGTATCGATGGTCGAGTTCATACCGTTGCTCAGCTCTTGGATATCACTGAAGAGAATGAAGGAGCACGCGCACTGGAAGAGTCCGAGCACCGATACAGAAATCTTGTAGAAACTATGGACTCCGGATTGAGTGTTGATAATACTGATGGAATAATCACCTTCGTAAATGATGCGTTATGTCGCATGCTTGGTTATGATTCTCCGGATGAATTAATTGGACAAAAAATAACGACACTTCTACATGGCTGGACTGAGAATAATATCAATGAGAAAGTCAGAGATCGTAAGGCTGGTAAAATCGAACAATATGAAGCCCAACTTATCCACAAGACCGGTGGAGTGGTTCCTGCGATGGTTGCAGCTTCTCCCGTACTTGATTATAATGACGAGTATATTGGTAGTATGGCTGTTTTTACAAACGTTTCCGAATTGAAAAAAACAGAAGCCGAAGTTCATTTCCTGCTTGACTTACTTCTGCATGATATTGGAAATCAACTGCAGCTCATTTTAGCTGGTGG
>JABCSP010000280.1 GCA_018238825.1 Candidatus Thorarchaeota archaeon
GTGTTCAGCATGATGAAGGTGAGGTTCACAGGGAGTCTGAGTTCGAGAAGGTACAGAGAGCAGAGGCGAGAGTTGCTGATCAAAGTGATTCTACACAATATTGGGAGGATGAACTTCTTGGAGTATGCCGGGAGGTGATTTATTGGACAGAGCCCCAATCAAGGTTAATGATAAAAGGCTGAGTGCTTTTGAGCCGCCGGACTATTACATGGGAATTTTCATAGGGTGACATTAATTGACTGAAGCTGAAGTTGAAGATAAACGAATTACGCTTGCAGAAGCAGCCAAGATGGTTGGAGATGGTGATGGTCTCTTCTGGGGTGGTTTTGGATACCAAAGACCTCCAATTGCTTTCGCCCACGAGCTAGTGCGACAGAAGAAGAGGAATCTGACTGTCTACACTTGTGGTTCTGAGGTGGATCTTGAAATAATGGCTGGGGCCGGAGTAGCTACTCGATATGAGATTGCTTTCTCAGCTATCGAAGCCTTGGGTCTTTCTTACAATATCAGACGTAGAGTGTCTGAAGGAAAATTGGCAGTAGAGGACTACTCAAATCTGGCCATGGCAATGCGATTTCTTGGCGGCGCCCTCAATGTACCATTCATGCCCATTCGAAGTATGATGGGAACTGATATGGTCAACCTTAGGCGATATCGGGGAGATGACAAGTTGAAGGTAATGGACTGTCCATTCACCGGAGATAAGATATGTATTGTACCTTCTATTCAACCAGATTTCAGTATAGTTCACGTCCAACGCGTTGACAAACTAGGTAATGCTCAGATTGATGGAATCGTAGGAGAGGATCTTGAGGGATCCAGATGTGGGAAGAAGTTGATAGTGCTCGCAGAAGAATTGATTGATACTACAGAAGTCCTAACAAGACCTGACCAGACTAAGATTCCAGCAATGTACGTTGACCATGTTGTCGTCTTACCGTATATAGCTCATCCAATGATGTGCCATGATTACTACGATTACGATTTGGAGCATCTCCAAATGTTCCATGAAATGACTCGTACAGAAGAAGGCTGGCAGGAATACTTGGATAATTATATTCTCGGTGTTGATGATCATCATGGATATCTCAATCTGGTCGGTTGGGATAATCTTCACAAGCTGCATGCAACAAAACCATGGGGGTACTAAAAATAGTGGAATATTCAAAAACTGAATTCCTTATAGCATGTGCATCCAGTCACGTTCGTGATGGTGAGAATGTTTTTGGTGGAACTGGAATGCCATTACTTGCAGCATTGTTAGCCAAAGAAACCCATGCGCCTAAATCCAATCTAATTTCTGAGGCTGGTTTCATTGATGCTAGGCCTAGAGAAGTTCCTCTCTCTGTAGCAGACACTCGGTATTACTATGGCTGTTCTGCTGCGATAGGTCTCATTGAAACCCTAGGGTTTCTCCTTCAAGCAGGAAGGATAGACGTAGGTTTCCTAGGAGCTGCTCAGATAGACGAGTATGGTAATCTGAACACGAGCTACATTGGTCCTTATGATGCACCAAAGGTCAAGTTGCCAGGAAGTGGAGGCGGTAACGACATTGCTTCATCAGCAAAGCGGCTCATAATAATGATGGCTCATGACAAACGGAAGTTTCTCAAAAAGCTAGACTATATGACTTCGCCCGGCTACTTGGATGGTCCCGGTGCTCGTGAGAAGTGGTCCTTAGTTGGAGGCGGCCCAGAAGTCGTGATTACGGATATGTGCCAGATGGATTTCGACCCCGACACAAAGAAGATTGGTCTGAAATCAGTTCATCCAGGATTCACTGTACAGGATATTCAAGACAATGTCATGTTTGATCTGATAATTCCTGATGATGTTCCCACAACAGAAGAACCAACTCAGAAGCAGCTTGACATCATGAAAAAATTAGACCCTAAAGGTATCTATCTTGGAAAAGGTGGATGAACTGAGTTCATTGAATATTGATGAATTCAAAGCAGTAATCTTTGACCTTGATTCAACTCTAATGGATACTCATCACTATCCATTGGTTGCTAGTGAATGGCTTTTGCAGAATTCCAATGTAGATACTGACCAGTATAGAGAGGCATATCTACGGAATCTTATTTCGAGATATTTCAAAACAATAGAAGCGATTACGGAAGGAGCTCCTTTTCAATCTCCTTTCGATATTGTAAAGGCTGCTATGGGTAATAGTTTGGAGGATATCGGATACAATGCATATCCTGATCTCGTAGAAGAGGCAACGCAACGATTTAGATCCCTTCATATTGAGTTATCAACTCCTTTTCCAGGAGTTCCAGAACTTCTTTCCAATTTGGAAAGTCGGGGGATTAGGCAAGGAATCCTGACTAATAGCTTCATAGGGAATGCCAGAGTTATTCTTGATAATTCAAAACTTAGACATCATTTCAAGGCAATAGTGGATTGTGGAGAAGTTCAAGCTTACAAACCAATGCCAGAACTATTTGAAAGAACTCTATCTCTCCTTGATGTAACACCTTCAGAAACCGTTTTTGTTGGGGATGAATATTATGCAGATATGGTTGGAGCTAAAAGACTCAAACTCACAACAGTCTGGATTAATAGTCACGAAAATTCCTTAGATGAACTCATTGCAAAATACGGTCCTGAAAACACGCCTGACTATGTAACGAGAACTATTGCGGAATTTGCTGAGATGTTATGACAATTCGACAAGCTCCATCTTTTCTCGACTACTAATTGAGTATGAACGCAACAAACATATTAGCGAGTTGAAGGACTACCTTTCTGCAACGCCACTCTATATTTGATGGAGTATTGAGTACTTTGAGCAAAGACGACGAAATTGGACCGAAGCAAGCCCGTTCAGACCTGATTGACATATTGAGTCACTGTCCTGAAAATACAGAAGCTCTTGTTACACTTATTCAGAGTGAGCTCAAAGACCTCAAGGATAGTAATGTTGTCAAAGATATCTCCAACACAATATCTGAAGCCGCATCACACGCTAATGTAAATGCAACAGCAAAAGATAATGTTCTATATTGGCTGACAAAAACAGCGCCTGATGTTCGTCAAATGGTTCTGGTTCAAACAATTGAAGAACTACTTGGTCTTGACCAATGTAGAGAAGCCACTACTAGTGCACTGATCAAGATATCTTCTAAGGATAATGTAGAGATGGTCATGCAATGGGTAGACCGTAAAATACTGACCCTCAATCAAGCAGTTTTTGTTCTGCTCTATCCTGACTCATCAGCAGCACTGAAGTGATTTGCAACTAGATATCTGGCATGTATTTCTTTACGTGCTTTTCCCAATCTGGTTTAATCTCAATGGTACGCATAGCACTTTCTTTTGCAAGTTCTTTCTGTCCTAATCTGTAGTGAAGCTTGGCCTTGTAAAACCACGCTTTAGCATATTTTGGATCAAGTTTGAGTGATTCTTCATAGGCCTCTAGTGCCTTCTTATCCTCACCCTTTGTTTCATACGATCTAGCATGTGCAAACCAGTCGTACTGAGTCATTTCATCTAGTTCCGCGGCCATAATCAGCGACATCCCTTTCTTCACATGAAAGTAATCTTGAACCCTAATAATGTTAGGTGTAGTAGCTTGTTTCGTGGAACCCTCTCTTCTTATCAAACAAATACTTACAAGCATCCATAAAGCTTTATTTCCAAAATACAGGCAGGAGATATCCATTTTCTAGTCATTTTTGACTTAGACATGAAATAGTGGTTATATACTAATCATTCATGGTTTGATATAGGTTTCAATAATGAAAACAATTCAAAAGACAATGATTGCATTGTTCCTTGTCGTCGCCTTATTAGGAACGACTGCCTTGGCAAGTGCTCAAGGCCCAACAACCACACCTCCTGGTGCTGGAACTCCTCCTGAACCCACAAGGGGAGACGCTGGAACAGTTTGGATTAACACTGACATAATCACAATTATGGCAAATGGAGAAGTA
>JABCSP010000281.1 GCA_018238825.1 Candidatus Thorarchaeota archaeon
TGTGGCAGTCCATCCATGGGTTTCATTGAGGAATTCCACCATACTCATTCCAGACAGGCGACTATTACCAGCTAAAGAGATGTGCCATGACTCTCCACTATCGTTTGTGAAATAAAGACAACCAAGTCCTGTCACCCATGCTGTTTGTTAATTCACTACGTTGATTTGCATGAATAGCTGAGTATCATCAGCAAGCTGGGTTTCCCAGGTATCCCCACCATCTTCAGTGTGAAGGATGATACCTCCAGAAGTTATGTTAGGGTACAGTATTCCCACGACCCATCCGTGAGAGGAATTGATGAACTCAACATCGCGAAACTTCGCTTCTGGGTAGTCGCTCTCAAGGGATATCCACGTTGTAGTCTGAGTCTGTGCAGGTTCCATTGTGGCTGCATCCGTAGAACCTACAAACAGACCTGTGTATGCAAATCCAAGTAGAATCAACAGTAGTACAGCATTGAGCTTGAAATCAGGTCTGGATGTTCTGAGTGGGAGTATGTTCATCATATGTGATTAGTTCCTTTAGAATTGATTTCACATGTAGCTTCATATAGGTACGGGATCACCACCAGGTTTCCCACCTCCAGTACTTATACTCTGATATGCAACATCACATCCGAGGTAGACATTACCTGAATTATAGGCTTTTACCATAACTCTAATTGCAATAGAACCAGTGGGAATTGACCAGGTCTTGCTAAATGGTGCTGAGGTGTCTGTCCCTTTGAGTTGATAAGAAGACCAAGCGCCTTGCTCATTCTTGTACTGTGCATAGAACATGATCTTAGTAACTCCCGTCAAGCTCCTTGCTGTTACTGATATTGATGACAAGCTGAAAGTTTGCTAAGGCATTCTACAGAGCCGGACAGATGGCAAGCCTTAAATTCGGACTTTCTCGTTTCAGCGATGTTTGGGATGGTCACGGCTATCCCTGTCTATCAAATTTGGTGATCACATGTCACAAAAAGCCGAACCAATGTACCGCGGTTATCCCCTCTCAGAGCTAGTCAAATTGAACATGGACTCGCTCATCGAACTGCTCCCCACTCGTAGGAGAAGAACTCTCAAAAGAGGTCTTCCTCCAAGGCAGAAAAAACTCTTGACAAACCTCAGAGCTGCAAGGAAGTCGAAGAAGAAGGGTAAAGACGTCGTTGTGAGAACCCACTGCCGTGACATGGTCGTTCTCCCAGAAATGGTCGACCTTACTATCGCCATTCACAATGGTAAAGACTTCATCCGCGTCAAAATCATCCCCCAGATGATCGGACATCTGCTTGGCGAGTTCAGCTCACCAATGAGACAGGTTAAGCACGGCAGCCCGGGGATAGGTGCAACGAAGTCATCAGCCTACGTTCCGCTTAAGTAGAATGGAACGGTCCGTATTTTGGAAATGGGGCTTTATGAGCCCTTTTTCTTAATTCTATCAAGAAATTTAATGGTATCTTCAGGAGAGGCATCTGGCCCTCATTTTCTCTTTTCACTCGCTACTGTTCTTTCAACCAAGCTCGAAGACAGCAACAGAATATTGTGGGTATAGCCAAAAACAAACTGATGAATACAATGCCGCCGAAAATGACACCCCCATCAGGAAAAGGGCCCGTCCATGTCATCAGAACCCAAATCCCACTCCCTAATAATAGAGCTATAAAAATCACTAGAACCAAGGCTAGCCCATTAGCAATCTTTTCACCGATGGTTACCAGTTTGAGCCAACTCCGATACTATTGGGAAAGGACTTCCCCTGAAAGGCTATAAAGCTAGGGTCTAAAAAAGATAAGAATCGGAGCTACAAAGTCTTCAGCCTATGTGCCACTGAAATAGAAAACGAAGCGCTCTTTTCTCTTTGGGGAAAGAGCTGTTCCTTCAGTTTTTGCAAGTGTTTCCAAAACAGAGTCTTATTGAAATCTGTCATGGCGATTATGAAATTTTTTTGGCTTTACTAGCTTTACGTTTTGTGACTGCCCAAAAACTAACTGCGAAAATCAAAGCGAATAGTGCTGTTGGCTTGTAAAGAAAGCCTTCAATGATTTCGAGCATAGACAGAACAAAAAACACCAATGCGATTGCTATAAAGATCACAAGCTGGGTGCTATATCGTTCCTCAAGCTCCAACCAATAACTTTCTTGATTCATAATCTCACCTGCGGTTTCTCAATTGAGGATTCGTTATAATATTTCCCGAGATTATCGGTTATCCTGCTCAGTCAGTATGATTGAGCAGATTCACTTCTTTTTTCCATTTGATTTATCACTAGAAATGCGATATGCCTCATAGCTGATTCTAATAGCTTAGAGGGAGTGATTCAAGTGGAAGAGGAACACAGAGGTGTGCCGAGAAATGTCTTGGTCATGTCTATTGGTAACACGATAACAACGTCAGCAAACTCTCTTTGGATAATGTTCATGCCGTACTTCTTTGCTGATGTGGGAATAGTTCCCTTCTATATTGGAATCATCTTTACTGGAATAGCAGTTTCTCGTGCTATTGCATCACAGATTGGTGGTAGAGCAGCTGATAGACTGGGGAGAAAACCAGTGATCAATATTGGGTTCTTGATGTACGCATCTGGAATCCTTGTGATTCTGGTATCTGTGAGCTTTGTTCCAACAACACCCATGCTAGCTGGAATCGTTTCTGTGCTTGGCTATATGTGGATGTCAGCAGGCGGGGGTTTCTTGCGTCCAGCATCATCGATGTTACTTGTTGAGAGCAGTCCAAAGAAGAGGAGAGGCCTCACCTATATGGTCACGTCACGGGTCCTGCCCTCAATCCCTCCTGCAGTTCTGATTCTTGTGGGAACATCATTGTATCTTAACAATCAATTCTGGCTTGCACTGACATTGGGATTCTTTGGTTTGGTGTGTGTACTTGTTCTGTATGCGATTTGTCTGCAAGAAACACACTCCGAGCCAGCTAGTAAACAAGCAGATGCGGATTTGATTGAAAAACCTAAATTTCGTTCTGATTGGTTCCTTATTCTACTAGTTGCCGCATTTGCTCTCGATGGTATATCTAGCAGTGGTCTCTCTTGGTACGTACCTATTTTTGTGGGTCGATCAAATCTTGATCTTTATGGAGTAATGATTTCTGTATCAACCTTGGTCATTGCAGTTTCAGCACTGATATCAGGTGGGCTAGTAGACAGGATTGGAATACGAGCTGCAATTGGTGTAGGTTGGTCTCTACTTGCAATCACAGTTGTATTATTTCCATTCGGTACACAATTGTTCGAGATACTCATCCTTTACTCGGTTTGGGCAGGACTAGATATGGTAGATATGTCAGTACCACCTCTTGCAATTGCTGAGAGATATCCAAAGGAAAAACGTGCGTCTATCATGGGAACCTATTCAATGTCTGTGTCCCTTCTGAGCATGATTGGACCTGCACTGATATCATTCGGTCTTCTTCTTGGAGATAATGTACCCTTCTACATGAAAGCAATAATGAACTTTGTTGGAGTTTTACTCATCATAGTTGCCACAAGACCCAGTCAAATCATTGACGATGAAATTCAGCTCGCCAATGCGCCAAATTAAGCACAGTACACAGGTTTCAACTAATGGTGTTTCTATTTACCTCTAATTCATCCTGCAATATACGACATCGGTCAAGCCACAAAACCTGATAGTCTTCGGGGCTTAGAATTCTGTCCTTGAGATCTACGATGGTTTGAATCTCTTCTTCTCTGCACCACCGAACACAGATTCGATAGACATCCCACTGACCTATAACCTACAATTTATGGTGAGTGAATCTCACATGTAAGATATTTCTATGTTCCACCCTTCTCCTGCCAGTGTCGCCACCATCCAGCATTTTTGAGAAAATGCTCAACTTAGCAAGAGCTTTGTCAACGTTCATCGGGATGGGATCCCTCCTGAAGACCTAGCTTCCTTCTCCTGTTTGATTACTGGAGCATCACTTCCAGCAA
>JABCSP010000282.1 GCA_018238825.1 Candidatus Thorarchaeota archaeon
ATGAGCGATTTCTATCCTGTTTCCCCTATAGTTATCATCCCGAACACAAGCTATGGTGCACAAGTCGGCGTCATGGATGAGATGTGGGCAGTTCGTGTTGTACGTGGTAAGAAGATTATTGCTGAAAAGACAATACCTGATCTCAACTTGGAGAATATAGTTGGTGTTGCTTATGGGCACATCAGGGTTGAAGGTCTCAGCCGACATGCAGTTGCAACAATGTCGGGAAGGTTAATGCAATTTGGAAGAAAGTACCAGACTGCTGGTGTCTGTCCGAATTATGAGAATCCGGACCTAGCCTATGATGATGGAACCACTTTAGGCGAGAAAGCAGCTGCAGCTTCAGGAAGTCCTTCAGCAGCTCAAGCTGAGGAGTCTGTTACCGCAGAATTACCTGATATTAGAGTGGGCGAAATTCCTGAAATTCCTCGTACTACTGGAGACGCCGCTTGGAAAAGTACGATTGAAACTCAAGCATCGTTAATAGCTGAAATTGCTGCCTATTCTTCAGTCCTGCCAAAAGGTCATCTAGATCTAATGTTTACAAAAGCCGCAGATCAGCTAATTCATTATTGGGTTACTTCAAATCCTGATGATCCAACAGCTGCATTGAAGAAATTTGGAGCATTGATTCAGAGTTGCTCAAATGAGAGCCAAATGCCAAAAACCGGCACGGGTACTGCAACCATTGAAACTGGTGCCTGTGAAATATTGCGAATTTGCAGAGAGTTAGATCCTGATGTCAATAAGATACCTGCAGGATATCCTTGTGCATTTCATGAGTTGATTGCCAAGAAATTGACAGAATTGACTGGAGTCAAAGTCATTGTGAATACGTCATCTACTGGATGTATTGTGAGTATGAATCTAGAGTAGAACCAGTCAATCTATCCACCGTTCATTGTTAATTGCACAATCTTAGACACCAGAGTGAAGTGCTCCCAGAAACGGCACTGGGAATAACTCTGTGAGATCATAATTCGTGTCAAGTCAACCTCATATCATAATAGTTGTATTTTGATATATATAGACCTACTAATTTCCAAGTATATCCGAATAATTAGTAGATGTGTCAACCCAATAGCCTTAAATCGCTTGGGCCGACTCATCTAAAATTAGACGAGACTGCGTGGTATGTCTCGATATAGGAGCTAAAAAATTGGCTTACTTGACAATTCGTGAGTACACTCGCTCAGGACCAGTGTGTCTTGGAGCGCTTGTGTTAATTGCTGGCGCGCTTATAGCACTATTACCTTCCATTGATCCGGCTTATGCCTTCTTTGGTGAGAATTCAGTGCTGTACGGTGCTATTATTGCAGTCGCTGGATTGGTACTTATCATAATTGGCTTTGTTTTAACAAAGAAAAAGCGTGATTCGGTCCTTACGCCGGTTTCTACTAAGATTGATGATACACCCCCGCCGCCTCCGCCGCCGGACTAATAACTTTTTGATTTAACTTAAAGAGGAGCTCAAGGGTCATTGACCCCGGGCTCTTTCTCTCTTTCTTTCTCAATTTCACTAATAATTCATCATTTTTTGGAAATTGTTTTATCCAGCAAATCCTAATATAGAATAAAGTTAGATTTTGCTTAGAACTGACTAAGTGTGGTGTAATTGTTCAGATGAAGATAGTCCTCGAATATAAAGACAGCCAATTCCATGAGTGTTCCGGCACCCCTACAACTGCCGTCACCCTTACTGTGGATGATGGGCAAAAGAAACTCATTCTTATTGTTCCCTCGGGATCTAGTATGATTGAACGTAGAGCTGCTGAGCGAAATGCTCGTGGCATTGAGAAGGTGGGCTTCCAGACAGCGAAACAAGGTCGTATTGGCCGCGGGTATGAACTCGTAGTAGAAGGTCATGGCGGCGGGCTTCCAGATCGTCTGCGACACTCACCAAGGGAAGTATACTAGGAATTTGGTTGCAATCTACCTAGTTATGATAATGCTGTGTTTAGAAACAAACAAAAGAACTGAACCCAGTATTGTTATTGATTCGAGTAGGAGAGTATGTGTAAATGTCGGATGAGAGAGCCAAAAAATGGATTGAGGAATCACAGAAAGATACTATTCGCCAGTCTGCTGGAAATCAGCACATCCAAGCTGCACAAAAAGCAGAGCGAGATGGTGATTATGCCACAATGGAAAGGGAGTATGCTGCTGCAGGACAATCATTTCTTCAGTCAGCTGCAGAATATAGATTTTCTAAGAGCTTCAAGAAAGCTGCATTAAATCAGTGTGATGCTGGTGATGTTTTCTCTGAACTTGCAGATGCATCAAAAGCAGTTGAAGCATATAGACAAGGAGCTGATGATCTATTAGGCGCATCTGCAGAGCATTTGATGTGGGGCGAAGATGCGGAGACCAGCAAGGGAACTGCCCTTGCAATGACCGCATGCATGATTTACATTATGATTGGAAAGGAAGCTGATGGCTTCTACAAGGCACGTAGCTTTGCTGCTGAAAACTCATCGAAAATCAGACTTCCCGCAGTTGTTCGACTCAGCCAGATTCCTCAGATGCTCGAGTCCGCAATCCAATCTCTCGATCTTAATGCATTTGCTGAAGCTGAGAATGCAGCTGTTACAGAACTGAAATCTGCATTAGCAAGCTCAGGAAGCCATGAGTTTTCAAAGTATGTTGATCGAGGTCTCGATATGGTTAGAGAGATTCTTCGTGGAAAACTGAAGGTGCCAAAGATATCCTCTCATTTATCAATTCCAATTGACCTTACGTTCACAGAAGACTTCTCCGTAAAAATCTCTATCAAGAACTCCGGAGAGGGCGATGCAACCAATATGAAGTTAGAATGGCATATTGATGAGGGTCTGAATGTTGTTTCTGGAGAACGAAATAAGACAATACCCACAGTTCCAGCTGGTGAAACTCTAGATGTTTCAATCACACTAAGATCAGCTGAGGTCCTTGGTGGTACTAGAGAATTCTCAATTCTTGTTCGTGGAACCTATGAAGATAAACTCAAGACCGAATACAGTCTTCAAGCAGGACCAACTATTCTCATCCTCAAGGACTACAAAGAGAGCGAGAAACTTCTCCATGATTCTAGTATTACTGAAGGAAGAGTAAGTTTCCTGAGAGCCTCTGTTGAGGAGTCCGAATTTGAAGCTGACCCACTGATACGAATAGTAGACGGATTAACTGCTTCACTCACTCAAGCTCGAACTGATGTGGAGGAAAGTAATCTGGATATTGCTAAAGCTCGCCTTCAAATTGTCAATGATATGATTGACCAGATTGATAGTCTTCTTGGTGATACTGTACTTATCCAAAAGATCACTGAAGCTAAACTTGCTGATAAGAAAGCATATGCATTGAGCAAGATTGTTCCTGCATTCGATGACGTCATCGCTTTAACAACCAAACAGGAAACAAAACTTGAAACTGAACTTCCACTTGCTCTCAGTGAATGGGAGAGCTCCGCAGAGAAGAAGAAACGAATTCATGCAGCTGCTGTAATTATCAATGACATTGCTGGAAAGATGAAGATCCGACTAACTACACCTGAACTTCAGACACTAGATTCCAGTATTTCTGATATCCAGATGGAAGCTAACAAGATTGTTAATGATTCACATCTGGTAGTTGGTACACGCCCTGAGTCTCCTGAGAAGATTGAGATGGCACTTGTGGTTGCTCGTTCATTACGTAACGAGATTTCTCAGCTGATGGAGAAAAAGAGAAGCGAACTGGAGTAGCTTATAGCTTGTCTTCAGCATAGAGATTTGACATATGAGTGGACACTCGGTTTTGTACAAAGGTGATATTTCAGTATTTCAATATACTGAAATACTTAAATGCGTTCAGATACATTCTATTCATGAGGAACTATAGTTGATTTCTAATGAACTTCGCAAAGACTTCTTGACGATCATAGGAAAGACCTACAATCAGTATGGATATCCTGAGTACT
>JABCSP010000283.1 GCA_018238825.1 Candidatus Thorarchaeota archaeon
GAGTTAGCTGCGGAATACAAGACTGAAGTATTGGAGTTTCTAACTGAGTGGCAGAAGACACCAGAAGACACAGTTTCAGTAGCCCAAGTACTTGCTGACCCAGACTGTTATGATACTCTTTCCGAGCTTCGCCGCCGACCGGCAAACATTTCTGAACTTGAAGCAACTTTGGGAATTCCACCTAAAGAACTCAAAGAAGCGATTCAAACATTGAAGAAATTCCGAATAGTGTCTGAGAAGAGAAGGAAGGGTCCATCTGGCGAGTTTGATAAATGGCTTTTCTTGCTAAATGATATCCGTGTCAGGTTATTCTTCCCCGAGTATTTCTTACAGACTCTAGTGACAGATCTGGAGAAAACTCCAGATGATCCTAAAGCAATGGAAATGGTTCATCAACATCTCCGTCTATTACGGGATAACTTCCCAAGGTAATTCATGACCCAATCTCTGCAATTGTTTCGTGATTTGTAATTTGTACATTCTAGAAGTTGCTATGTATAACTTCCTTGGGACTAAATACAATTTATCCTGCGAGAATTACAATAGAATTTCTTTGAATCTGCGATTACTACGATAATCTGTTATCGGCTAATCAACCAGAAACCATTATATGCCGTTTTAGGGATTAGTTCGTTGTGAACTTCAAACGGGAGGCGGACTTCCCCCGTCAGGAACTCGCAATTACACGGTCCCACGAGTTCCAGTCCCTAATGCAGTGAAAACTGCACTATTCTTGCGCATAAACGAATTTTACCGCCCCTGTAGAAGGACACGCTCCAACGGATGTTTGGGGTTCTTAGAACCCCCGACATCTACCTTTTCATTTTATCTTTCATATTGCCTAGAATACACACAATACAAGTTAATTTACTCCCATATCTTTAATTCTGTGTCGAGTGGGCTCTGAGAATACAGGTTCCCGACCAATTACAAAACTGGTGATTGTGCATTGATTCATAACACATTTCTCATTCGAATCTCTAGCAGAGATATACTAGCATCTACAAAGTATTGGCCAGTAGATATTCCACAAACCATTATCGATGAATTTGTATCTACTAGGGAAGATCTTCGCTCAGAGCATGATACAGTTGAAGAGCTGGCTCTCATAGTTGACGATTTCAAATTCCATGCAAAGGATCTTGTCGCAGATACTCTGCTTGTATTTGTTACTGATAAGAATGAGGATGAAAGTAGTATCTTTGAGAAAGTTGATGATGCAAGGAAGAAATTGAAGAGAGTCCTTGCAAAATCAGGACTTGAAAAAGTAATCGAGAATTATGAGCGGTTGATTGAACCCTCAGTTACCATTCGACTCAAAATTGCTCTTGTGGGCGAAGGTGGTGTTGGTAAAACCACAACACTTCATCTACTCTTGGGAGATACACCCCCCTTACAATATGTTCCCACAATCGCATTGAACTTGGAAACCGTTGAAAATATTCGATTTGGAAATTACTCCCTTGTTTTGTGGGATTTTGCAGGGCAGGAACGTTTCAGAAAATTGTGGCGGTTCTATTTCCATGGTGCTGATGTCATATTTCTGGTGTGTGATTCCTCGCTCCGTAATGTTATCATTAGCAAAGATATACTCAAGCTTATCAAACGTGATGCCCCTAAGGTTCCAGTCTTTGCGATGGCAAACAAGCAAGACAAACCTAATGCAATGAAACCTGAAGTTGTTCAGAAGATTCTTGGAATTCCAACATATCCAATGGTTGCTATAGATAAGGCACGCCGTGATGAGATGTTGAGAATTCTGATGACAGCAGCTTCTGAGTATGTTGGAGTTGCCCTTCCAGACCTCCCTGCATCCGAGCTTCTGAAATTTACTGATACTGCTACAGAAGACGCAATTGCAGAAACCGATACTGCAGAGGAAGAGGAACTTGAAGATGATGAGGAATACGAAACTGTTATTGAAGAGATCCTCGTTGATGAAGATGGACATGTCATCGAAGATACCGATGATTATGAAATAATTGAGGAAGTTATCGAAGAAATATTTGATGATGAAGAGGAAGAAGAAGCTGAGCAAGTAGAAGAAGAAGTCAAGGTTGAGGAAGAAGAAGAAGTCGAGATTGAAGTTACTGAGCCTGAGGAAATAGAAACTGTTGTATCTCCCGAAGTTGAATTTTCAGAAATACACACTGCGCACGAAGAAATAGAGCAGATTGAATTGGATGCCATGGGTGATCTGACCGATTCTACTGAGGTTAGTACAGAGATAGAGGAACTTGGTGAATTTGAAATAACTCCAGAAGCAGCAGACGAAGTTGCAGCTGGCAGTAGTGAATCTGTATCCATTGAAGTAGAGGCTGATGAACCAATTTCTATAGTTTCAGATTCTGATGAGGTATTTGCTACATCCGAAGAGAGTCCAGGACCGGAGGCTGTTATCGTACCTAATGGTGCTGACGTAAGAATGGCAAAAGAGATTATCTTCGAAGCGTTAGAAGGAGATGATATAATCTCCGCAGAGATTGATCGTGTTTCTCATGAGGAATTAAATGGAGCCCTTGAAGCATTTGGCAGCGATGAGGTTCTTCCTACTGAAGATGAAGCTGAAGAAGTAGCACCAGATAAGATTGATGCGGAATCACTTGAAGAATTAGAATCAATACTTGGTCCTCTTGATAGGGCAGTTGATGGTTATAGTACTACCAAAGAGGATAATGATGAAGAAAATAAAGAAAACCTCCCAATAGATAATGATTCTCTAAAAGAGCTCAGTGACCTCTTAGATTTCGTGGAATCCAATGACGGCGAGAATTAGGATTTTCTGTAGCTTGCGGAACACTGATTTGCATGTTTGAACGCGCACAATACGTGAGTGAAACTCTTTGAAGCTAGCAGAAGTCGAACCAGGCAAGAATGTGACCGATCTCATCGTGCGAATAATATCGGTAGCCCCACCGAGAATCGTCAAAACAAGAGCTGGTCGTAAGACCATGTTGAAAGAAGTTCTTATTGCTGATGATTCTGGATCTTCGATTCTTTCCTTATGGGGGTTCAATGAAGGTACTGACTTATCCGCGGGCAAGGTCATTAAAATTGAAGATGGATGGGCAAAAGAGTGGCAGGGCAAAGTACAACTCTCACTCGGTCGTTCGGGAAAATACGAAATATTAGAAGATGATGGTTCCGTACCTTCAATAAGCCAACTAGGAGCGGTATCCCAATCGAAAACAGCAATTGAAGAGTAATCTATACCTTTACTGTTGAGCTGAATCAAAATGGTTCTGGCATATCTTTCTGCACCGATAATCCATAGTGGTCTTCGAAAGGATGATTTTTGCACTGTAGTTATCAAAGCATTAGAAGACAAAGGGATTGACGTATTTGCACCACAATTCTTGGGACCTGCAGAGCCACATATAATATACAAACGTGATGTAGAAAATGTAATGAAGAGCGATTTCGTGATTGCTGAAATTACTAATCCCTCTCTAGGAGTTGGAATGGAGATAATGCTCTCAATCGAATTGAGGAAACCTATTTTTCTATTCTATAATTCGGATATCAAGCAACTATCCAAAATGGTTCTTGGAGCTCCGGGTAAAGTTCTGTTCGTTTATGACTCCTTGGAGGATGTTGATGGAATATTACGTAAAATCAATTTGGATAATCTTCTGGTTTTGAAATGTGCCTATTGCAATAGTCATGTTGCAGAAGCTATTGATGATGAATTTCACTGTGTAGAATGTGGTAGTGCTATCAGTGGTGCAATATGATGAGTACCCCAATTATCGATGAATCAACAAGTAAGCTCAAGGTAGTCCTACTACTCATTCTTTCAGTTTCAATGGTTTCCAGTGCAAGTATTCTTATCATTATCAGTGAATCCCCATCACTGGTGAAGGTATTCTGGCGAACACTCTATGGTGCTCTGTTTATGGCAATCATTGGTGCGGTACGAAGA
>JABCSP010000284.1 GCA_018238825.1 Candidatus Thorarchaeota archaeon
ATAACAAATATCACAAACCTTTCAGTTCAAACCTATGAATTGATGGTAACAGTGGAGGACTCTCATGGAAACACAATTAGTGAATCCTTCAGTCTTCTCGTAGATGATAGAATCAATCCAGTGTGGGTTTCGGACCCAGAGTATCAATTATTGGAATATAGTGATCGTTTCAACTATGATCTCGAAGCATTTGATCTGGCCGGGATTAGCACTTGGTGGATTAACGATACACTGAATTTCACTATTGACTCCAGTGGAATTGTGAATAATAATACATCGTTGGAAGTTGGAAATTACAGCTTGCATGTGACAGCCACAGATGGTCATGGTAATTCCCTAGATGGATATTTCACTCTTGAAGTAGAGGATACTATACCTCCGAATTGGGATATAGTTCCATTAGTTCAAGATCTTGAATATGGTGAACAGCTCTCACTTCAATTGCATGTTTCAGATTTAGCTGGAATCATTCAGTGGCAGGTCAACAACACTGTAAACTTCACGATTTCTAGCAGTGGTTTCCTAACAAGCCTTGACAATCTTGATTCTGGTTGGTATTTCGTAGAAGTAACTGCAACAGATGGACACGGGCTTTCTTCATCACTTGTGGTTTCGGTATTTGTAGCATTATCAACGACGGCTACAACGACTACACCACCTCCAGACAACCCACTAATGCTAGTGCTTGCTATCGGTGGTATTGCAATTGGAGCAGTGGTTCTCTTTGCGTCTGTGAGAACTTGGAGAGCTGTACAGAGAGATAGATTGAAGCAGCTCGAAAATGGCAAAGGAGAGGTAGACACAGCTCTAGACTATCTAGAATCCATTAAGCCGGATTTGAAAGGCAAAGATGAAGAAACGTAGGTTGGCAGATTTTCAGCTGAGCCATTCGTATGCCTTATTCCAAGTAACACTTGAACCAGAATATGGATTCAGATAGAGTGTTTTATAGAACTTAGCGAGTTCATCCTGTTCAACTGCTTTATTGAAAGTCGGAAGAACAAAGTCAGTTCTACCGAAGAAATATGTGAACACATATGGAGCCCAGAAATTGGGTCGACCATCAGTCATTTTTGGTCCTATGAATGCAATAGAACCTTGTGCAGATTTTTCAGTACGGTAACCGCGTTCAAACATATACTCAACAGCTTCATCCTCAGTTTTACCTTCATCATTCAGCATGATTGCTGCGTTAATGCTGGTCATCCGTCTAAGAGAATACAGAGCATCAGCAATTTTGATGTGGGTATCATCATCGACAACACCAAGGAAGTCCTTAGCAGTATCTGCCGTACCTTCTGAGATTACACACCTACCAGTGTGGAGAGGGACCACAGCTAGTTCTAGATTTCCACTCTCTTGGTAGAATTTCTCACGCCAGCAATTGGAAACATGGTGCTCGTACTCGTGATAGATTACACCTTGAAGCGTGTTCTTATTGAAGGTCACATCAATGTTGAATTGATTGAGACTCTTGAACCCTTTCTGATACCAATTGTATCCGCTCCAAGGAGCGTCTGTGACAGTCTGATACTCAACACCATTATTTGTTACAGAAGTTCCAATTAGAGAATAGATATTGTTCTCAAACATCTGACCGACTTCAATTGCTTTGTTCTGAAGATCGGTTTCAACAAGATGCTTCAATTCGGCTCCAGAGATTTCACCTTTTTGTGTGAAATGTTCCACACGCTCTCGCAACTCAGATCCAGGAAATTCTCGAAGGGCTTCGTTAAGATCTTCAATCTTCTTGTCAATAACTGGTTTGGAAAATCGTTTGAGAGGAATGTGAAATAGACCTTGAACCAGGTCACCATATGAAATATCCTTACCGCTCAACCAATCAACTGTAACTATCATTGATTGGCATTCACCAATAAGATGTTCTACTCGGAGAGGTTCATCGATATCATCCGCTACTTGATCAATTATTTCCTTTATGCCATGTAAGATTTCTTCAGGAGTCTTATCTTTGGCTTGATTTTCAGGATTCAGATGCTCAGGACCAATATACGCATCTACAAAGCTTGTACCAGTTTTAGCTTTTGTGAAATTTGATACTTCACCACATAAGCGAACAAATTTTTCAGACACTTCCATTGTTATCGTATGACGAGTAGGTCATCATGCCTTTAGTATTTGTCCTTCAAGATGAGATGTTTATTAATATGCTATCTGAAACCACCAGATACACAAGCACTGTGACATGCACTATGGCAAGCACTATGACAAACACAGGCACTATGACACGCACTGTGGCACGCACTGTGACAGGCATCATGTGAAACACAGGCACTATGGCAAGCATCGTGAGAAACACATTTACTGGTTCCTTCGATGAGCGGTTTCAATGGGTCTGTGATAATCTTCCCAACATTCTGTACAACACTGCCTATTGTATTGGTAACGTTGGTCATAATCTGTCCTGTCGTAGCAGCAACATCTCCAACGATTCTCCCAACACCTGATATCGCATTACCAGTAGCTTCAGATAATCCGACAAACCAATCAGGTACTTGTGGAGCAAATCCTACACCGGGACTTGCGAATACTTCTCCAATGTCACTATCATGTCTATGATGCATGTAAAGCCAGTACCAAGCCCAATCATCGTGATATCGTCGATTGAAGTAGTAATCCATTCTTCCATCGTATGATGGATGACTCTCTAGGTCCTCCCATGCACCATCTACCATCTCATCATGATGAGCCTTAGTAGCTTCAAAGTCGGCATCCCATGCTTTGGCTTGAACTTTGTCAGCAAGATCCTCAAGCATCTCATCAACTTTACTGGTGTCCAATTCATCATCCACTATTGCATCAACGAACATTTCTTCATAATATGTAAGTTCATCAAACTGTAATCCAGTGACTGAGATTTTCAGAGGGTCTGTTGAAATAACTCTGATGGCACCCTTCTTGACACAAGACATGAGAATCATTGATACCAATTTCTGACGTGTAGTATTGACAAAGAATGCGGATTCTACGGCATCCAATTCTGCAAGAGTGCCTTCTGTACCGAAGGTCTGAATCGATATCTCCGGTGATTCATACTGAGTTGTTGTTTCATCAGCATCCCACTTTGCACCATATGACTGTGTGACTTTATTGTAACCATAATAAACAACACCGATAGCCATGAATCCTGCAAAAGCAAGAAACAGGAGACTTGGGTCAATCAGCGGTGGAATATACTCTTCCACGTAAATGTCCACTGTAAATGTACTCCAATCGGATACGTTGAGATTATCTGCAGAGATTATGAATCCAATTGTAAGTATTTCAGGTAGGTTATCAGGAACAAAGGAATAGGTGAGGTACCAAACTTCGCCACCTGCCAACGGCCCAATATAGGTCAAGGGACTGCCACCAACAAGAGTTAGGTTCTCAGGAACTGACATAGTAACACTGACACCTTCAATATCAGTATCACCCCAATTGTAGACTACTAATTCCAAGTCAAATTGAGTTTCTGCGTTCGCATTTACATATGAAACAACATCGTAACCAAGGGCACCCTGCAAGAGAAATGGCTCATAGTAGCTCCAATTTGTGTAATGAAATACTCGAAAATGATCTTCAGTTTGGAGCAATGATTGTTCTATACTTACCGTGAAATTACGAGAGATAGCTCCAGCATCATAGGGATAGGCTAGGAGATTGATTACATCAAAATCGTATCGGGAGGATCCCCTCCACAGTCCTTGATTTGAGTCCTCAACATATCCAACGGCTTCTGCACCTGTTTCATTCACGCCATGAGTTATCGGATTATACCAAGTAGGATCAAGAACAATAGGATAAATGATTTGGACCGCCTCATAGTCAATAGGCACAGACCACTGTACCGGAGCCCAATTCAGCACTCCTAGTTCTCCATAGGTTCCAGAAGTTGTCTTCTCAAT
>JABCSP010000285.1 GCA_018238825.1 Candidatus Thorarchaeota archaeon
CAAGTGGAAGAGAACCGGCACCATAACGTAAATCGAACCGCATCTACATTTAACCCAGAATGATGTTATCAGTCCACCTCTTAAAGTTACCAGCAATTCACTAGGCAATATTCATAACTATGATACCACCGACAGATAATTGGAAAGAACTAGAATGCGAAGAAATGATAGACTGTTTATTGCATCAATTGTATCTCTAGCAGTCTATTATGTCTTAGCAATCACTATACCAGAATTTGCTAGTCCAATCGTAATTGTCTACTATATTTTACTGGATATTTCGTTGGCACTTGGCTATTTTGGACCATTCATTGTATCATTCATTGGAAATGCATCGTTCCTTTTTCCAATGCCGTATATGTTGGTGACTTTCATAGTCGGCGGTTTTACTGATATCGTTACAGGGGAATTCCTTTTCGATCCTTGGATTGTAGGTATCGTTTCTGGATTTGGCGCAACGTTAGGTGAGATGACTGGCTATTTACTCGGATATGGTGGGCGTCGTTTTCTTGATGAAGATCAGAGAAATTCATTTAGTGCATATATCAAATCACACCCTAGAGCAATACCACTTATCACATGGTTTCTTGCAGTATCCCCCATTGCAGATGATTTTTTCATAGTACCACTTGGAGCAGCTAAATATCCATGGTGGAAGGTAGCAATTCCCCAGTTCGTTGGAAAGTCAATGTTTATGATAGCAGCTGCTTGGGGTGGTAGGTTTAGTCTGCAATTTGTTGAAGATATAATTGGAAATCCAGCAAGCATAACCTCTAGAACCATAGAAGTCTTAGCTCTCTTGTCATTGATAATTAGTCTCTATGTTATTACTCGAATAGACTGGCAAAAATTAATGGCGGAAAAAAGCGACATGATGTCGATTACTAATGAAACGAGTTGATAAGTCAGGAATGAACTGGTTTCATTCTTCTTTCAAATCTCTGGTGTAGAGTTTGGAAAAGAAATCCTGACCCGATTTTGTGACTGATACAAAACCATCTCGAAGCATATTACCGATTGATACAAAATCAATCCCCGTATCTGAAATAGGTGCTTTGATTATACCGATATCATTCATTTCTTTCAGAAGTTGTATGAATGCTTCAATTTTGTAGAGAACTAAGAAACCTACACATTTTGTGAATGCACGTTTGATACCTGTAATGATTGCTACTTTGGGGTCATCAAATTCTGCAAGTGCTTTCTCAATTTCCAAAAATGTACAGCACATTGTTATTGCATTCCCATCAGGAGCATCAGCAAAGTGACCTGGAGCTTCTAATTGAAATGGGTCTTTCAGATGCTTGACTATCTTCAGTCTTGGAGTTTCTTCTGGAATAGACCACCATGCTCGCAAATGTTGATCGGAGAGAGGCATTATTTCCAGATTGCAATCTTGAGAATCATCCGAGATGTAGGCAGGGAGGAAGGAGTGCCAGCCAGGAAGCATTCTGAAACCTAACTCTCCTGAGATAGCCAGTTTAAAGTCAAGTTTTCGAGCACAGTAATGAACAAGATCGTATATCGCAAATTGCCTACGCGTATCCACATAGACATAGATAGGTTCGTAATCTCCTTCATGAGCAGGAACAGCCTGATAATCCCACACATACAGATATTGAAGACAAATGAGGTCGGGGATTTCTTGTGATCGTACAACTCGACCATATACTCCGATGAATTCAGTATCCATAAGCGCTTGACAAGTGGCCTCTGGTATCACACCACCAAGGTTCTCAGCAAGTGCGCGGTCACCATCCTTGATCCCGGATGTTACTGGAAGATATTTCGTTAGCAGAGCTTGGTCAAACTCAACTGTCACCCCACTAACATGCTCAGTGAAAGTCATCTCATCAGGTCGTGGGCTAACTCGAAGAAACTCTGAGTATTTTTTTTCAACCAAACTGTTCTACCTCTTAATAGCAATCATGCTGAAAAGATTATAGATGTTGTTACAAAGAAGAAGAGTGATGAGAACTACGCTAGTAGTCCCCATCGCAGAATTATGCAGGTTTGAATGCCAAGTATTTCTTACCGGACTCAGTGTCCTCATAGTCCAACTTTACATCAGAGCCCAATTTCACTTCCTCAGGTTTTAGTGGATCATACCCAAGGAGTCGTGCACTTACTCGTGTTCCCTCAGCAAGTTCGACGATAGCTATGTAGTAAGGAGTTTCTTCTGCAAACTCATCAGGAGCAATGTGAATAACTGTGAAGGATACAAGTTTACCCTTTCCACTTACGTTAGCCCATTCCATCTTACTACTTCCACAACCGTAACATGATCCCGATGGGGGAGCAATAACCATACCACAGTCAACACACTTGTAAGCCTTGAATTGGCTGTCTTGGATGTTCTTTAGATATTCTTCAACTGTTGGCTTCTCACTCATGCATCAGCCCTCCTCATGATATTTACAACAGCCGTAGCACCTGTTCCTCCAAAATTATGCATAATCGCTGTATCATGTTTAGATACTTGATTAGGACCTGCATCACCGAGGAGTTCTCTATAAAGAACTACAGCCTGCTTTACGCCGGTGGCACCGACTGGGTGACCCACGGCTTTCAATCCGCCCATGGGGTTTATGGGTTTATCACCATCACGCGCTGTTACACCATCATTTACAGCTTTTGCACCTTCACCTGGCTTGAAGAATCCAATGTCCTCACTAGCAATAATCTCAGCAATGGTGAAGCAGTCATGAACTACTGCAAAATCCATATCCTTGGCTTCGAGTCCAGCCATCTTGTAAGCTGTTCGACTTGCGTCTACAGAGGCACTGAATGATGTGAGATCATCTCTATCACATAAGTTCATAGAAGCAGATGCTTGACCAGTTCCAGTAATCTTGACTGGGAGGTCAGTGTACTGCTTTGCTTTCTCAGTAGAAGTAAGTACTAGTGCTGCAGCACCATCAGAAATTGGTGAACAGTCAAAGAGCTTTAGAGGCCAAGCAATATATCGTGGAGTCATTGCTTTCTCGAGCGAGATTTCCTTCTGGAATTGAGCCAAAGGATTTGTTGAAGCATTCTTGTGTGCTTTAACAGCAACTCGTGCCATGTCCTCCTCCGTTGTACCGTACTTCTGCATATGTGCAACAGCAGCGATACCAAAAACTCCTGGGAAAGTGAGACCCATGCTTGATTCAAATTCATCATCAGCCGCAGCGGCTAATGCTTCAGTAGCCTTGTTCGTAGACACAGAAGTCATCTTCTCAACTCCAGCAACAAGGACTGTGTCGTACATTCCTGATTCGATAGCCATAACAGCTGCACGCAGAGCAGTTGCACCAGCGGCACACGCATCTTCGTGACGTGTTGCAGGGATACCTTTCATTCCAGCAAAATCCATCAATAATGGAGCTGTATGTCCCTGATGTACTAACATCTCAGGAATGAAACTTCCAATGAATGCAGCCTGAATGTCCTTCTTCGGGACACCAGCATCGACAGTAGCCTTGTCTACAGCCTCTGAGAACATCTCTCTGAGAGTGACTCCCTTAAGGGCTCCAAACTTGGTTTGCGCTGCACTTACAATGTTCGAGTTATCTAGGGGCAAGTAGTGTTAACACCTCATCTTGAGCTAAGTTTCATAAAGATTTCAGCTATAAAAACTGGTAGGGCTGGTTTAACATCACTCCGAAGACATAATAAGTCGTAGTTAAACGACCAGTCGGGATTTACGATGGACTACTCATTATCGGAAAAAGAACAAAAGCTTTGGGAACGAGCCAAAGCATTCACACTTGAACATATCACACCACATGCTCATGAGTTGGAGAAGAAAAACGAGTTCCCGAAAGAGGTCGTTCAGAAGGCCTTTGAGGCGGGACTCATGAACCTTCATATTCCAACCGAGGCAGGTGGACCTGGACTCTCTTTGCTTGA
>JABCSP010000286.1 GCA_018238825.1 Candidatus Thorarchaeota archaeon
GTCATTTGTCGTGACCATTCCGCCTTCACCGGTGAGAATGTTCTTCGTTGCATAGAATGAGAATGTGGCACAGTGTGCAAGATTGCCAATCTGTTTACCGTTTATAGAACCGCCATGAGCTTGACAGGCGTCTTCTATAACCTGGAGGTCGTGCTTCTCTGCTATCTCCATTATTCGTTTCATATCTGCAGGCATGCCAAAGATGTGAACAGGCATAATAGCCTTGGTCTTCTCTGTGATAGCAGCCTCAATAAGATCGGGATCAATGTTGTATGTATCTGGTTTGATATCAACAAAAATCGGGATTCCACCGACCATAGCTATAGAATTCGCTGAAGCAATGAATGTGAATGGAGATGTAATTATCTCATCCCCAGGTTGAATACCCATCGCTTCTAGAGCGGTGCTAAGAGCGGTAGTACCGTTGGATGTGACAGTTGCAAACTTTGTTCCAACAAATTCAGAGAATAATTTTTCAAATTCGCGGGAAACCTTACCTTCTGCAAGCATACCCGATTCTAGGACACGCTTCACAGCTTCGATCTCTTCTTCTTTGACAATAGGTTTGGTGAATGGAATCATCAAGGTTCACGAGCAATTAAAAATGGGCCATGTTAAAACACTTTGGCATCTAGGAACGATTGTACTCTTACTCTTCATCCTCTGCATCTTCAGCCTCAAATTTTGCTTGCATGATAGCAAGACTTGCAGCTGTACGACGATTCTCAATCATGCCAACAATCCCAATTGATCCACCCATTATTGCTAGCGTAACAAGCATGAAAGAGAGGTCTCCAAGTAAGAAAATGATAGCAAGCCCAAAACCACTACAGAATCCCGTAATGGCACGAATATGATTTGTGGTTTTTCGAGGTGCCAATCTTTGACTCATCCAATCAACAACTGTAGTAAACCCTAGAATTATGGAAAACAAGAACCAAAACCATGAAGGGGTTAGATTGATTTGAAACAGTATGATGAGCACCATCCCAATAGCCAAACCTCCATAGATACCCGTACATCTTCCACAGAAATATATTGAACGCCCTCTGAACGAAACACGAAGGCAATGACCATATAGAGAAGGAGGGTGATGAGAAAGAAGCATGTGAATCCCTTCCTTGACATCATCAGCCCGACTCCATTCAAGAAACTTGGGATCGAGTTCATCTTCGTGCACTGTGCGTTGTTGTTGCTCATCTGTCACGGTGTCCACACTTTTCAGAATTAATTTCAGGTCTTAAAACGTATTGCTTGTAGTCGATGGATTCTCGGTCTTTTGTTTCTTAAATAACACTTTGTAAATCTTAAGTTGTACTTATAGTAAAATGGAAGATTTCCGAGTAGTGTATACAGAAGTAAATATTCCGAATGACTTGTAAGCTTATTATATTGCACTAATTGACGATATTAGAAATCGACAATGTGTAAACATACATTAAAATGCAGGTTCAAATGATACTCAACTTGGTTTAACATTCAGCCAATTATAAGGAATTAATCGAGATGGAAAAGCTGCTACTTGTTGATATGGACAAATGCACTAGTTGTATGCAGTGTTCCTTGGCTTGTTCTCTAATTAAAGATGACTTATTCGACCCAGCCCGAGGAAGAATCAAAGTCCTAAAGAAAGAGGATCTCGCCTTAGGAATACCGCTTCTTTGCGAACAGTGTGACACATATCCATGCATTGATGCGTGCTCAGAAGGAGCACTCTCAAGAGATGAAGATACTGGTATCATTTCTGTGGATGCAGAAATCTGTACACAATGCGGAGCCTGTGTTGAAGTCTGCCCGTACCATGGTATTAGACTACATCCTGAAACTGACATACCGATAATTTGTGATCTCTGTGGAGGAGATCCATATTGTGCGAAACATTGCGTACCAGGAGCAATAGTCTGGGTTGACAAAACTGATGATCTAGTCAAAGAGAAGAAGAAACTACGCTCTGCTCGAATGGCAATGTATCGTACTATCAAGAAGGAGGCTACATGAGAAATGTTTGGACATCAAGGAAAAATATTGCATGTTGACATTGGTAAAGACAAGATTTGGGTCGAAGATATTCCAGAAGAATGGAGGAAGTTGTACGTAGGGTCTAGAGGAATTAACGTCAAACTTCTATGGGACTACTGCAAAGATCCAGACATCACATGGGATGACCCAAGGAACATCTTAATTTATGCTCCAGGAGCACTTACTGGAACCACAGCTCCGGCCTCTGGTAGAACATCAGTAACAACTGTAGGTTGTACAACAGGACTCTATCTCAAAAGCAACACAGGCGGGCACTGGGGCGCAGAACTAAAGTTTGCAGGATATGACCACATTGTTGTTCATGGAGAATCAAGCAAACCAGTTTACATTCATATTGAAGACGACCTTGTTGAAATCAAGGATGCAAAAGATCTCTGGGGCAAGGATATCAATGAAACTGACAGGCTCCTGAAAGAGTGGCACGGCGAGGAATCACGAGGTCTCTACATTGGACCTGCCGGTGAAAACCTAGTCCGCGCAGCTTCTGTCCACTGCTCACTGTACCACGCAGCTGGTAGAGGTGGTGCAGCCACAGTTATGGGGAAGAAGAAACTCAAAGCAATAAGTGTGAAAGGATCGAAACCCGTCCGAGTAAAGGATCCAAAGAAATTCGCAGAAGTAGCAGAGGAAATGAGAGAACTCCTTAGAGCAGATAGTGGTGCTCAAGGATTGCACGAGTTTGGTACTGCAGGATCTTTGGCTGGAGTAAACGAACTGCATGCATTTCCAGGTAGAAACTGGCAGACAGGGTATACTGAAAATGTGTTTCCAATAACTGGGCAAGCTCTCAATGCTGGGGGATATCTAAAACGACGTGTGGCATGTTTTGGCTGCACGATTGGTTGTCATCGATATTCTGCGATTGACAAGGGACCAAATGCTGGCATCGCTAGCGGAGGCCCGGAATACGAAACTTTTGGTGCACTGGGTAATGGACCAGGAATTATTGATACCGAAGGCGTTATTCTAGCTAACGAGATGTGTAATCGGTTGGGCCTTGATACAATCTCAGCTGGAGGAGTTGCTCAATGGGCCATTGAAAGCTATGAACGTGGAGTCCTGACAAAGGAAGACACAAATGATCTCAATCTTGATTGGGGTAAGTTACCCGAGCTGCTAGAGATCATAGAAGCAATGGCATTCAGGAAGGGTAAACTTGGAGATTTGCTGGCTGATGGTCTAAAGATAGCTGCAGAGAAAGTCGGTAAGGATTCCTACAAGTGGGCAATCATTAACGCCAAGGGTCTTGAGCAGTCAAATGTGGAAACCCGTTCTGCTAAAGCATATGCTCTTGCTTTCGCGGTCAATCCAAGAGGAAATGACCATCTTATGACTGAAACCTTCGCTGAGTTCGGTGCAAGTCCTGAAGCAATCGATGTTATTGGAAAAATAACAGGGGATAAGAAATGGGCTTCACCACACTTTACTGAGTTTCGTGCAGAAATTGTCCGTTGGCATGAAGATTGCTATGAAATAACTGAGGCGCTTGGTTTTTGCGTCTTCACATCCACTGCAGCATACGGGGTCAATCCTGATAATATGGCAAGACTCTATGCCGCTGCAACTGGAATTGAGATGACAGAGGATGAGTTGATGCTCACAGGCAGAAGAGTGTGTACTTTGGAAAAGGCCTTCAATGTAACTAGGGGTGCAACTCGTGCGCATGATAATCTACCCTGGCGTCTAATGAATGAAGGAGCAGCATCTGGACCATTAAAGGGAGCAACTAACTCTTAATCAGGGAAGATATTTTCTAATTATCGAGTGATTTGTATCCTTCTTTAAATATCTTCAAGCAGGCATCCACCACCTTGGGGTCTAACAGCGTTCCCCTATCCTTCTTGATTT
>JABCSP010000287.1 GCA_018238825.1 Candidatus Thorarchaeota archaeon
CAGGATACTCTAGGCAATGACGAAAAGATAATTGAGTGATAGGGTGAAGTAAGAACTTCAACATGCGCCCTCCTTACATGGGAGGGACTCCATACAGTCTTGCACGACGCCAAAAGGGGTCTTTGTTCCGCTTATTCTTGAGATAGCCACATGATAACCCAGTTTAGCATCCACAATGGCCTCGTTTTGCAGTAATTGGACACATTTTTCTAGAAATTCAAAAGTAGTTGTCGTCCTCTGTTCTTGTCCCTTCAGTAACACTCTCTGTTCCTCAAGGGACCCACGGATTCCGACAGGACATGCTCTGGAACTTGTTGTTATAACTCATATGATTCTTCTAGAGATCAAGAAGGAATTTTGACAGCTTTTTACTCATCTTATGCATGGACTTAAGCAAATACAAAAAAAGGAAAAAGAAGACCGAGTTAGTATTCCCAATCACCACAATTTATCTATGAATGTTAATAGAAAGAGTTGGGTATATGATTCAAAGGTTGAGATTAGCATGAATCATAATCAGAAAATCATAGCCACAGTAGCTTTAGTCGCAATTATCTCTGTTGGAATAGTAGTCGTATTGACACCGATTCCAAGAGAGAACGGGACTCCATTTTTCGTGAATGTGTACGCAAGCTGGGGCCAGATACTGATTGATGGTGTGAGTGCAGAAGGGTTCTATATTGCTCAGGAACTTGGACCTAATACTACCACAGTAGAGATAGGAAACATTAATGACACTACATCACTGGATGGGGCAAAATACGGATTAGAGGTCACTTGGAATGATGATAGAGATGGCACAGTGGAACTATGTGTGCTTCTTGCTTTTACATTGCCAGCACAGATCAATCAGACCACCATAGCAGACTACTATGCAAACATTACACTCTATGTAACCATTGTTCATAATGGTACATATAATTGGGCATTTAGAATACCAGCAGTTGATGGGCCATTATCGGATGGTATGGGTGGTTGGGTTTCCTGGTGGCGGGATGGAACCGTAACAGACAATGAAACCTTTGCGGTCAATGTGATTGCTGACAACTATGATTACTTCATACCATACGTGAACGAGGAAAATGAACTATATGCAAAGTTCACAGTAATCGTGGATGGTGATGTTGACGATTTCACACAGCTTTTGATAGACTTTGGAAAATTAACTCTATATCAGTAGCATTCATATCAATATTATCGAATGGTGATGGGAGCGTAGTGGCGTCGGAACCCGTGAGTCATTGTTGATCCACTGGTCTTCCACTACTCTCCCACCTTAGCTTTGTTCAATTCCTAGCAAAAGTGGAAGTATTCTCCAATATCTGAATCTTCATATACCAACCTGACCGAAACTGATACAGGGGACTGGGACATCAGGTTCCGAATAATCAGTCATACCGGAAACGGTTTCACTTTTACGTACAGGGGGAATGATGGTGACTGAGCAGAGTACCACTCCCAGTCTAGCTGCTGAGATTCCTCAAGATGAGGAACATGTGGAGTTTATATTCATTCGGCACTTTAATAACTAGGGAGTGTGTCCTTTGTTCGGAATCACTGCTAACACCAAACATGAGATTAATGGAGGGTTTCTGTCTTGAGAAAGGTATTCTATCTCATTCTTACTATTGTAACCGTTTCCTTCATCATAATGGCTGTTTATACAGATACGACAGCTAGAGTGGTATATGGACATTATGGGAGAGAACGTATCGAGAAGACCGAGGCATTTCAGTATCTTGATGATGACTCGCATTTTGGAGCAATTACCATTTTTGCGCAACCCGTCATGTATGAGTCCGTAGAAACCACCGTGTCGTTTAACTTCACGATCAACATCATAAGTAGTACACCTGTGAATCTGACTATTGAGTATATCAGGTTCTATTTCGCACCAGAGAACAGATCTGCATATTTGGATGATGAAGACTTTCCGTGGTTGGTGGGCGGAATGGGACCTTATGGAGGAATCGTTACGGTTGTGAATGCCTCGACTGTCACCTTTCGAGGACATGTTCATATTTCGCCTATCATCATAGAGGGAGAGGAGAATATCTCTCTCGACGTGGTCGTTTCCTTTGAACTCTGGAATCACAGCACTTACTGGTCTGGGCAGGGTGGTGCACTCCAAATCCTGCCTGTTGAAATAGTCCCTGCCTACCTGCAATCAGAGGGTTGGTTCTTGGGGATGGAGGTCACATTTCTGGTTTGGGGCATTGTGCTAATCAACAACATTCGAGTGAGGCGTGACTAGCGCTCCTCAAATAGGAACTTGACCTCATGTTCAAGAGAAGCATTTTCCGATAGAACCACTTCATCAGCCCTTCGTGTAACCATCAGACAAATTCATTTGACTATGCCAAGTTGTTTGACCCTGAAAGATGCTCATGGATCTACGACAATGACCAGATGACTACTGAATTAGATAGGATTTCCTAGACTAATCCAATCAATGGTTTGAAAGCTTTCGGTAAATCACAACTATGACAATGACTGCAACAACACCAACTGCAACCATAACTACTAATTCTAATGGAATTGGTTCAGTTGGAACAGGAGTGGTCGATGCAGTTGTGGTTGTTGTCGTGGTGGTTGTAGTAGTTGTAGTAGTCGTTTCAGTTGTGAATGTGTAAGAGCATTCGTAGATGGAACTTGTAAATTGATTTGTATAGTTATCTTGTGCAAGAACTCTGAACTGAAGTACATCATCACCAGACGGTGTTAATGGTAAAATACCTGTAGTTTGCCACAAAGATCCCGCGATATAATGCATGTCAACAGTTGTCCAATTTGTTGCAGACATTCTCCATTGAAGACTAATGTTCTGGAGTGAATTATCATCTATCATTGATGTATTCACTGTCAAGATCCCATCCTGATCAGATGACACAGTTAAATCTAGCATCTCTGGAGGTGTCCAATCAACTAAATTCAAACTTGTTTCGTAGTAAACAATGTCACAGTAGTCAAATGGTTTTACTTGCCAAGGGTGTGTGCCGGTTCCATTAATCCACCCCGTTACACCACCAGTGATTTGCTCGTCATTCTCGATTGTAAGGGGAGCTTGAATCAGCCAGGATACTTTAGCTATTCCAGATGAATTGAAACCGAACACTGTTGTTTCAACTCCACTTGTAAACGAATAGCCAGATGGAAGTTCTAATCGGACAGATGCATTCTGAAGACTCCAAGGTGCAAACCTAAAGCTACTAGGAATACCTGAATCGATTGTAGCATTTAGTCTGAAGATTCCTCCTGGTGTTGGATTCTGTATTGGTAGAAGTGAAATGCTCCAAGGAGAGAGTACTTGTGCCCAGTGACCTGAATAGTCCCAGAAGTTTGCATAAAGAGAAGTAGAGTTTACTGTCCAATGTGACCCAGCTGTAGCATCAGATCTCAATGAGTCTGTGAAGATGTATCTACTAGTCCGTTCATCATATCCTCTGAGAACCCGAAAGTGTCCAGAAGCACTACCGGAACTATAAGACATCAGGAGAATGACTGGTCTTCCTTCCAGTAAACGTCGTTTGAGGAATTCATCTGCTGTATCTCGACCTGTTGAAGAGCCACCATCGAAAGCTATCTCATAAGAATCGGTGCCAAAGGGTTTTCCATTGTATCCTTGAATTTCATCTTCGTTGCTAGCATTACTGAAATGGGAGGCTCGTATCATATCACCAGTGAGTGTAGTGGTGTTTGTAGTTTCTGCAGCAATTCGTATCTCACTTTCATTGGTAGAGTAACCCAACTGTCCAAATGCAGTTCTCAACGCAGCAGCACCACAACTACCTGAGTGTTCTTGATAGAACCAAGGTGTGTCAACTGCATAATATGTGGGAGTTTCACTGGTAAGATCGATAATAGTAACCGGAAGATTC
>JABCSP010000288.1 GCA_018238825.1 Candidatus Thorarchaeota archaeon
GCCCAACCTTCGCCTCCCAGCCCAGCTTCTCCTTAGCCTTCGTTGGATCCCCTATCAGTATATCCACCTCAGTGGGTCTGTAATGGTTACGGTTTCTGTCTGAACCATAATTCCCTCGATAGCATCTACAACTATGATTGCACCATCTGTTAATCTCAACCCTCGCGTGACATGACTTGAGAAGTCAATATGACCCGGAGTATCAATAAGATTGATGAGATGATCTTGATTATTCATTGAATGTAAAATTGTAATTCCTGAAGCCTTGATTGTAATTCCTCGTTGTTGCTCAATTAAATCATAGTCGAGAAGTCTAGCTGTGCCTGCAACTTCTTTCGAAAGAAGTCCTGAAGCGGCGATTAGCGAATCTGCCAGTGTAGTCTTCCCATGGTCAATATGTGCAATCACAGTGATATTCCTTATTCTCTCTGTATCAGCCACTAACTCTGCAGCGCGTTCTTTAACGAACTTTTTGTAGATATGCGACAATGGAAACCGACCTGTCTTTGAGTTACTGTTATTCTATTGAGATCACAGTTTCATCATTACACTTTGAACACTGCATCTTGATAGATTTATCATCTCGTGATATCTCATCCTTAAGAGGTTGACCACATTTGCAAACATATCCAATGAGCTTTGCTGGGTTGCCAACTACGAGACCGTGTGCCGGTACATTCCTTGTTACAACAGATCCACTACCGATCATACAATATTCTCCAAGAGTTGTATTGCAAACAATGGTTGCATTAGCCCCAATTGAGGCTCCATTCTTGACCAAAGTTTTGCAGATTTCCCAGCTGTCACTAACTGCGCGAGGATACATATCATTTGTAAATGTCATATGAGGACCGCAGAAAACATCATCTTCAATGGTAACGCCATGGTATACGGAAACACCATTCTGGATTTTCACGTTATTTCCTATTACGACATCACCATCAATGTATACATCCTTACTTATGTTACAACCCTTACCAATTTTTGCAGTTCCTCTCACATGAGCAAAGTGCCAGATGCGGGTTCCTTCCCCAATATCTGCACCTTCATCAACAACTGCTTTTGGGTGTATGAATACATCAGTCATGAGGTTCACGGAATGAAACGTACTTCAATACCGTGTTAACTCTTACTCTTCCCACGTTTTTTCTTCTTTGGTGCAACTGGGTCCGCCCATAGTGTACCCTTGTAGGTAGAAGTGTTAGGACATCCAACACACTTGTTTATTAGATATCTCTTACATGTTGCACAGTCCATCTTACAGGGTCCTTTGGTACTACCTGTCGGTTGAGGAGCTAAATCAAGTTGGAGGTATTTCGGAATTAATGGAGCATTTCCAAACCAGCTCTCTGATTTTCTTACACCTGCTTCTGTCCTCATACTACATGTACCCATGATGGACTCAAGGCTCCATGTATCCTCAGCTATCATCATTACAAAGAGATTGTATCTTCCTGTGACTGGGGCGAACATCAATAGTCTTGGACAGTTTGCGTACTTCTTCTGAATTTTCTCAGCAACTTCCATATTCTCAGTTTCTAATCCCATGAATAGTACCTTTGTATTTAGAAATTCAGAATTAATTCCTGCAGTGATTTTTACAAAATCCTCTTTGACAAGTTTGTCGAGTCTTTTACTAACTGCGACATGCGACATACCAAGATGTTCTCCAATCTTTGAAAGGCTAGTTCTGCCATTTTCTTGTAATATTGAGAGGAGCTTCTTGTCAGTATTGTCCATCATTTGTTTACTCCATGGAGTTGACCTGTATCTGATGATTACATCTTGAAACCATCTGAGTCGTTCCGGTTAAATGCCTATATGAATGCCTCGGATGTATTTTTACACCAGCTCAGCTTTACTCCAGTCCGTTTTGTAGATGTGCGCGTTGACAGAGAGGGTTGTTATTGTACCTGACTCCAAGCTTGTTTTTTCAGAAACATATGTGAGTAGGTCTCCAAGAGCGTAGACATTGGCTGGCCAAGCCCCATACATGTCATTCGATCGAATCATCACTGACAAGTCCAGTAATCCTTCACGGACCATGAACACAAAATGGTTCAAACAAGGAACCTCATCCACAACAGTATCTTTTCTGGGATCCCAAGTTGTTGCAACAGCTCGCCTAGAATTGGGGCTCTCATTCAGCTTCGCAATCACAAAATCTATCTGATTGATCTCATCTCCCCATGCATTGAGTCTCTCGCCATAAGTATAATCGAAATCCAATCGATCTGGGTTCAATAATTGTGTGGAATACTTTTCTTTTAACACACCTTCACTGAATGGATATTTTTCACTTACTCTATTTGAGTATGGATCTGCTATGTGAATCATAACATTGTCGTGCCATTTGGTTTCACTATCACGTTCATCGACACGAACCATTCCACTATCCATAATTTTCCTAACAACTCGAATCCAACCATCCTCTGGACTCTTTGCTTTCAGATATGTAGGCATAACATAACCACCAAGCTTGGACTTTTGTTCTCTCTCTCAACACCCCTATTCTAACTTTTGCCTTGAAGGACACTCTCTTCACAGTGTTGTACTTTCAGAAATGTTCCGCGCCAAACACCACATCGATTTTGTTTCATGTATTGGTGTTCCTTACTAGATACTTGTTCCGTTAAGCACCCCCTGAATTGCAAAAAATGGTCTATTAACAATGTTAAGTGGAACTGCCTTTGTATGGGCTTAAGTAGTGCAGTACTATGCACACATATGTTTACTATGAAAGCGCGGTCTCTCTTCAGAACTGCCCTAGAGCTTGACCACAGACTGACTCCAGCCGTGGCAATGCTTTTATTCAGCGAACGCCAAATACAAGTTTACCCCTTCTCTCAGTGGAGGGTGTGTTGAGTGATTCATCGCCGGGAGGATTTAGATACGAAGCCGATTCTATACTTGTTCACGCAAGACAATTGTGTGAATTGTCCAGCAGCAAAAGCTGTAGTCAACGAAGCATTCGATGGTTCTGATATCGTCGATATTGAAACTATTGATTTTCAGAAAATGGATCCTGATTTTGAATTCAAGCTTTTAGAAAATCAGATTTTCATATCTAGCACTCCTGCTATTATTGTTGCAAATAGTAGTAAAATGAAACTACTATACAGTGGCAATATTCCTGAAGTTGACACTATCCGACAGGAGGTTAAGGACTTCGCATGACTGATATTCGTAACACCATTTCAATTACTGAGGATCTTCGTATGAGAGAAAAGAAGATGCCAAAGGTCCGTACGACAAGTAGTACGATGGAAACCTTTGATGCTAACAAAATTATCGATAGTCTAGTTTTAGAAGCAGGTCTTCTTCATGCGGATGCTCAGCTTATTGCAGTCAGAGTCATGGATCGAATTGTAGCTTCTGGAATAAAATTCCTTTCTGGTCCCCTTATCCGTGAGATGTGTAACAGTGTACTTGCGGAGATGGGCTTCGAACGTGAGAGAGTCCTCTATACTCGTGTTGGAATTCCAATGCACGATTTAGGTCTCCTCATCAATGATCCTGGTGCCCACACATCCAACGCAAATCTAATGCGTAACCCTGAAACCATTGCCAAGCTTGTTCACGACCAAGTAATGGAACAGCATACTTACCTCTCGATTCCATCTCATCTTGCAGATGCTCATCTCAAAGGTGATATCTACATCAAGGATAGGGAGTATTTCAGCACTCGTGATTACTGTGCGACTTGGGATATGCGCCAAGTGCTCAAGCTAGGTATCGCACCAGACGGTCTCGGTGGAATGCACTCCAGTGCAGCAGGTCCCGCTCAGCATCTTCCTGTAGCGATGAAT
>JABCSP010000289.1 GCA_018238825.1 Candidatus Thorarchaeota archaeon
ACCCATACCAATATGAAGAAAATCTACTAGAAATGCAAACCCGAATGCGCCAAATACTATGGATGGGATCCCAGCTAGAACGTCTGATGTGAACTCAATGATTTCTCGCCCCCATCCAGGTCGAGTATACTCGTTAATGTAGACTGCACCAAACACACTCAAAGGAATGCCAACTAATGATGCAAGAGTAATCAATTCAACAGTTCCCACAAATGCATTTCGAATTCCTCCCTCAAGACCAGCTCCGGGAAACGTTGTAAAGAACTCAAGTCCCTGCCCGGGTCCGGTTCCAAACACCTGCCAAAATCCTACACCAGCTACTTGAACAAGAACCAAAAAGAATGGTGAAACAATTATGATCATGATTAAGCCTAGAATTAATTTGAATAGATAATCTGAAAGATGACGACGAGATTTCATTGCCTCGTGGAGTCCTATTCTTACAACAATCTTATGCACCGGAGTTTCTAATTCTGTGGTCATCAAACATACCCCCTTGTCTTCATTCCCCATCTGATGAAAAATTTTGCAGTGAGTGTGAAGCATATTGACATAATGAGAAGTACTAGACCGATTGCAAAGAGTGCAGACCGCCAAAGTGGAAATACGAAGGCATATCCTAGCTGATTAGTGATTATGCTCGTCATTACGTAAGTGGGGTCAAAGAGTGAATAGGGAATCTGAAGAGAATTACCAGTGACCATTAAAATAGCCATAGTTTCGCCAACAGCTCTACCGAGAGATAATACAACTGCGGCACCTACACCTGGTAATGCCGCTGAGAGTACTATCTTCCGAGAAGTCTCACTCTGAGTAGCTCCTAAGGCATAAGATGCTTCACGAAGACTTCTTGGGACTGTTTGAAGAGCATCACTTGAAATTGTCACAACTGTTGGTAGTAACATAATAGCAAGAATGAGTCCTCCAGCCAGTAACGTTAGACCATTACTGCTGCTTCCAGCGAGGGGAGCAAGATTGTTCTTTATGATAGGAACAAGAACTAGGAAAGCCCAGAGACCATAGACAATAGAAGGAATGGCTGCCATCATTTCAATAATCATCTTAATTGGTCTACGCAATCGCATCGGACAAAACTCACTTAGAAAAATTGCGCCTCCAAGTCCAAGTGGGACAGCAATTCCAATTGCTATTCCGGTGCACATCAATGAACCAGCAATGAATACCGCAATACCATAGAGGTCTCTGTTTGGGTCCCATGTTGGATTGACAATGATACCTATTCCACCATTGGGATCTGTAAGAATAGGTACAGATTCAAACCAGAGGAATGTTAGAATTAGAACAATGACTAAAGTACTAGCTACAGCTGGAATGAATAGTCCAATACGACCTAACATGTCAATGCGGCCGGGACGGTCAGCATTTTTGAAATCAATGAGAGGCTGAGTTATTCTATCAATAAATTTTGTTTCAGTTACTTCGTCTTCTGAAACAATAACTTTACTCTCAGTTGTCATATCTAATTAGTCTCCTAATTTGTAATTTCTAATCAACGTTTTCAATCAAAGATGCCACAATATCTAGGGAATATGATTGAGCTGATGTCCCATTGATGGGAACATAACCAACATTGGGTACATGTATTTGTCCTTGAAGAAGACACCATGTTACATACGTGACAGTGTTTGTTCCCAGAAAGTCACGATTCACAAGATAGAACAGAAGTCGCGCGATTGGATATGCGCCTTCTATTTCCGAGTTCATAAGATTTTGTCCAGGTGATGTCAAGTTTGCAGGAATTGCTTTTACGGTATTGATGATTGATGGTGTAATCCATTCATCATTACCTGGATTGTAAAGATCAACAGAAACTGCTCCTTCCATGAATGCTAAACTAACATAACCTATACCATGGTCATCAGAAATTACTCCTGAAGAAACACTTGGATTTCCATCAACTGCATTTACACCAGCAGGGAACGAAAGTGCTTCTTCATGACCCAGATTCCATATATATTCCGCATTGTTTGTATTGTTATTCTCATTAGCAGTTTCTAACCATTTAGCAAAAGTCGCGGTTGTTCCACTAGCATCAGACCGAACATAGACACTGATAGGTCCAGTTTGAAGTATTGCAACTCCGAATATTGTTGCAAAATCTTCCCACGAAGTAACGTTTCTTTGGAATATTGCAACAACCATGTCACAATCCATTTGGAATACTGAACCGTTGATTTCTTCGTTCACGATTACGCCTAATGCATCAGCCGAGATTGGCAGTATCTCAACGGTTGGGTTATCCTCAATGTAGTCAGTTTTTGGATAAGAACTAGAAGCCCCTATGTCAATTAGACCCTGACTTACTAATGATTGACCTAAGCCGCTACCCCCAGTGCTAGGATTTAGTGACAGTCCGGGAATATCTGCATGGAAATAAGCTGCCCAAATTTGAGACAATGGGTAAACTGTTGTCGATCCTGCTGTAGTTATTGTAGCACTTATACCGCCTTCTGGTGGTGGACTAATAAAAATCAGACCTCCAACTCCAAGAAGTATTCCAAATATCAATCCTACAAACAAGGTCTTCTTTGGTTTCAAAATGGACTTCATTGTAAATATCCTCTGAAAATATACATGAACGCCAATGAAAACCCTGAATTAAGGTATTCGCCTTCACTCTTTAGTCTCCATGACGTTCATGTTCAGAGATGGATGTTATGCAGTAGGAGTAAGCCCGGCAACTACACTCAATGCGTATGTTACAGCAGATGTGCCACTGATTGGGACATATCCGACATCAGAGATGTATTGTTGTCCTTGAACCAGTACCCAGTTCAGATAGGAAATAGTGTACCAGTGTAGATTATCAGGGTTAACCAGATAATACAGTAATCTTGCAATTGGATATGCACCTGAGCTGTTTGAATTCATTAGATTCTGTCCAGGATCAGTAATCTCAGATGGTAATGCCTTCAATGCATTTTCCAGAGAAGGAGTTACATATTCATCAGAACTAGGGTTATAGAGATCTACTGGTGTTAGACCGTCCATAAAGGCTAATCCAACGTATCCAATTCCACTACTATCAGCAAGTACACCCGAGGCGACTCCAGGGTTACCATCAACTGCACTTATTGAAGGAGGCCATGAAACTGTTTCACTATGTCCAAGACCCCACTCATAATCAGCACCGTTCGTGTTGCTAGTTTCATCTGCAGTTTCGAGCCATTTAGCGAAAGTAGCGGTTGTACCGCTTGCATCAGATCGCACATAGACATTGATGTCACCTGTCGCAGTAATAGCTACATTAAATGTGGTTTCGAAAACTTCCCAAGTTGTTACATTTGCCTGGAAAATTGCGACGGCCATATCACAGTCCATCTTGAAAGATGTTCCATTGACATCTGGATGGGCTACAATTCCAAGAGCATCACCAGACACGGGGATAATTTCAATATCGGGATTTGCAGTTCTATAATCTTCTTTAGGATAAGAACTTGAAGCTCCAATATCAATTAAAGCATCTGCAATTTGTGACTGACCAAGGCCAGAACCACCAGTACTGGGATTGACTGTTATTGTTGGATAATCCTCATGGAACTGAACAGCCCACTCCTGTGACAGGGGATAAACAGTTGTAGATCCTGCTGTCGATATTGTATATGTTTGAGTACCTGAACCGGGTGGTGATACAAGCAATATACCACCAGCACCGATTACTATACCGATTACTAGAAAACCTATTATTTTTGCAGTATTGTTCATTGTTGTCTGCACCTATTGTTTCTTACACGCG